>WRHS01000097.1 GCA_009783135.1 Dehalococcoidia bacterium | reverse complement strand
TGTAACTTCTATCTTGCGGCAGACTTCGGCAACTGTCGAGCCTTGATTCATCATGATTTCAGCTTGCCGTAGCTTACCGATGATCTGCTCCGGTGCATTTGCTTTCCTTGGCATATTTTCTCCCTTTCTTTTTTAGCCCAATTTATTGTACTATTCCTAATACTAACATTACTTTTGGACTAGTTTTCGGGGGTCAGGTCATGCGTAAATGTTTTCTTGGAAAGTTTCCAGCGAATGAAAGCAGATTGGTAAACACATTGGTTGAGTAATATGACGCATGTGGAGACAATGTTCCATGCATGCACATGGGTGAGTCCTCCTTAAGCATTCGCGCGGCAAAATTGTTGCATACGGGTAGCTGCTGTGTTATAATCATGGCAGTAGAATACGATTGGAAGTGGGCTCAAACCCACTTTCTTTGTTGTATGGCAAACAAGAAGGCTGGAGGTCTGGTACTGAGATGAAAAGTGATTTCTTACTAGCCATCACGCAGCTGGCTGCGGAGAAAGGGCTTTCTAAAGACGTTGTATTGGGCGTGGTTGAGTCGGCCCTAGCATCGGCTTACCGCAAAAACAATTTTGCGCCAAATCAGGTGGTTTCGGTCAAAATCAACTCCACCAACGGCAGAGTTGAGGTTTGGGCGGAAAAGACGGTGGTTAGATTTGTTGATGACCCGCGCACCGAGGTTTCGCTGGCTGAGGCTAAACGCTTCAAAAAAGATGCCAAAATCGATGACGTTGTTAATGTTGAGTCCACTCCGCCTAATGCAGGGCGTGTTGCGGCTCAGACAGCCAAACAGGTCATCTTGCAGCGCTTGCATGAGGCGGAGCATAGCGCCATATTTGATGAGTTTTCCGGCAAAGCCGGCGACATTGTTTCCGGTGTTGTACGCCGTGTGGATCCAAAGCAGGTAACTATTGATTTGGGCCGTATTGAGGCTGTTATGCCTGCTGCGGAGCAGTCTCCTGCGGAGCATTATCGTGCTGGACAGCGCCTGCGCGTGTATTTGGTGGAGGTTGCACAGACTGCGCGCAGTCCTATGTTGGTTGTTTCGCGCTCTCATCCCAATTTGCTGCGCTGTCTGCTGGAACTTGAGGTGCCGGAAATTTTCAATGGCACCGTCGAAATTAAATCGGTGGTGCGTGAGGCTGGTTTCCGCAGTAAAGTGGCTGTTGTCGCCAAGCAGGAAGGTGTCGATGCTGTCGGCTGCTGCGTCGGTCTGCGTGGCATCCGCATCCAGAACATTGTTAGTGAGTTGGGCGGTGAAAAGATTGACGTGGTCAATTGGAGCCCTGATCCGGCCATATTTATCGCCAGTGCCCTTTCTCCCGCGCAGGTGGCGGCGGTTAAAGTGGATGAAAAACGCAAGTCGGCCATTGCCGTGATTCCGGACAAAATGCTGTCTTTGGCTATTGGAAAAGAAGGACAGAACGTGCGCCTTGCAGTTAAGCTGACCGGCTGGAATGTGGATATCAAGAGTGCCAGTGAGGCCGGCAAGGAAAAGATTGAGGAAAAGGCTGTTAAGGCTGTTGGCAAGGCCAAAAAGGCAGCTGATGCTGAGGAGACACATGTTGATGCAGCACCTGTAGCTGCCACTGATAAAACTGATACTGTCAAGGGACTGCGCTTTTCAGAGGATATTATTCCTGCTACGAGTGATGCCGCAGGCGGCAAGGATAAGAAAAAGAAAAAGAAATCTTCCAAGGAGCATGCCGAGGACGGTATTCGCCTGAAGAGGTCTCGCCGCGACAGTGATATGTATGATGCAGAAGACGATATCTAGCCGTAAGGTACCGCAACGCACCTGTGTTGCCTGCCGTGAAGTGCAGGGAAAGAAGGGTTTGGTACGCATTGTGCGTCAGCCCGAGGGCGGCGTATGTATTGATCTGCAGGGACGTATGAATGGGCGGGGTGCATACCTCTGTGCCAAGCTTGAGTGTTGGCAGTCCTGTTTTACGTCCAACAGGCTGGACCATGTGCTTAAAATCCATATCGCAGCGGAAGAACGCGCGCGGTTGTTGGCTGAGGGCCGCAGCCTGATAGGAGGTGGCTAATGCCTGAAACTGAAAAACAAAGTACCACTGAGGCAGCGATGCCGCAATTGGAATTACCGCGCAACATGAGTGTGCGTGACCTGGCGGACATGCTCAAGGCAACGCCTGTCGATGTCATCAAGCATTTGATGCGACAGGGTCTGATGGCTAACATCAATCAGGTCGTCGATTACGAAATGGCATCCAAGGTTGCCGAAGCCATGGGGTTTGAGGCACGTCCGCAGACGCAGGAAGCGCGCAAAGCCAGCGTGATTTCGGAAATTAAGAAGCAACAACAGCAGATGTCGGAGGGCTCAGGCAATCTAAAGATCCGTCCGCCTGTAGTCACCATTATGGGACATGTAGACCATGGCAAAACGCGTATTCTTGATGCCATACGCCAGACCAATGTGATGGAAGGTGAAGCCGGTGGTATTACGCAGCACATCGGTGCCTACCAGGTGGATATTAACGGGCAGAAAATCACCTTCCTTGATACGCCCGGACATGAGGCTTTCACTGCCATGCG
>WRHS01000096.1 GCA_009783135.1 Dehalococcoidia bacterium | reverse complement strand
ACCGAATTTCTTCTGTGCTGGATGCAAAAAAGCAAGGAGGTAAGCCCTTTGCTGGCGCTTAGATATTCCAGAAAGCAGGCGATGGAGCCGAAACGCGTTTCCAAAAAACGTGTAAGGGAATAATTTGATATGTCTTTTGTTCATGTTGAAGCCATTGAAGTGCGCATGTATGGCAAAACAGTAGGTGCAATTGCACCGGATTTTAGAGGCAAGCCGTATTATGCCTTTGAGTACGCCCCGGCGTGGCTTCGAAATGGTTATTCCATTAGCCCGCTTCATTTACCGCTGACAACAGGTGTTTTTACCTTTGATGAACTTGCTGAAAACACCTGGCACAGGTTACCTGCGGCTATTGCGGATGCGCTTCCGGATAGGTTTGGAAACAGCCTGCTTGATGCCAGATTGGCTCAAAAAGGTGTAACGAGAGATGAAATTACCGCCTTGGACCGCTTGGCATATACCGGTGATAGAGCCATGGGTGCTTTGGAATTTCGCCCTGCGCGCTATATTGGCAAGGAACCTGACGTGCTGGATTTTGCCCAGCTAATCAATGCTGCAAGAGAGGCAATACATGGTTCTGTCGGAACTGATAGCAAAGCAAAACGCGCACTGCGTCAGTTGCTATCCGTCGGGACAAGCGCCGGAGGTGCCCGCGCTAAGGCTGTTGTCAATCTTGACCCTGCAACAGGTGTTATTAGCGCCGGGCAGTGGCCTGAAAAAGGGAAAGAATCGTGGCTGCTCAAATTTGATGGCGTTGGCTATGGTTCAACCGAGGGTTTTACGCATGAGTATGGCAGAATTGAATACGCTTATTCACTCATGGCTAAAGCCGCAGGTATATGTATGACCGACACACGTCTGTTTTGTGAAAACGAGCGGGCGCATTTCATGACGAAGAGATTTGATAGGGCGTGCTCCGCAACAGGTGGTTTTTCAGACAAAATACATATGCAAAGCCTGTGTGCTATGGACCACATCGATTATAATCTGCTCCATACCAATCAGTATGATTCACTATTTGCGGTTATCCGCCGCTTAGGGCTTTCCGAGGAAGCTTTAACGGAGGCTTTTCGCAGAATGGCATTTAATTTCCTTGGCATGAACTGTGACGATCATGCCAAGAACTTTGCGTTCCTGATGGATGAGCAGGGCAAATGGCGCCTTGCTCCGGCTTTTGATGTGACCTTTGCTTACAACTCGAAGAATATATGGTTGAGGGAGCATCTTATGGGCATAGACGGGCAGTTCGCCAATGTAAGCCTGCAAACTCTCCTGCGCTTTGCTGAAACACGCGACATACCATATGCGCGAAAATCGTTAAACGAGATTAGACATGCGCTCGCCATGTGGCCCGATTTTGCCAAACAGGCAGGATTGTCAGCGGCAACAACTGATAAAATCAGGGAATATCTGCGTTGCTGACATATAGTAAGTCGCTTGATTGTTAACCACCTTCCCGTAATTAGCTGAAAGAGAATTGTCCATGCGCTCGGTTATGGTAGAATAACCTCATTATGCGCATAGATATACTCACATTGTTTCCGCAGTTTTTCCATACGCCTTTGCAGAACGCCATTTTCCGCCGCGCCAAGGATAAGGATTTGGTAAGCTTCAACGTATACAACATTCGCGACTATACGCATGACAGGCATCATGTGGTGGACGACTATACGTTCGGTGGCGGTGCCGGTATGCTGCTCAAGCCGGAACCGGTTTTTGAGGCGCTGGAAGATGTTCTTAAGGACAGACTTGAGGATGAACTCCCGATTCCGGTCATCCTTACGACCCCGCAGGGACAGACTTTTTCACAGCCGCTGGCGTATCAGTTGGCGCAGCATAAGCGCATAGCTATTTTGTGCGGACACTATGAGGGTATTGACGATCGCATACGTGAGCATTTGGTAACTCACGAAATCAGTATTGGGGACTACGTTCTGTCCGGTGGTGAACTGCCGGCGCTTGTAATCGCCGATGCTCTGGTGCGCTTGGTGCCCGGGGTGCTGGGCTCGGAAGACTCTCCTGTAACGGACTCGCATTCCGACGGGCTGCTGGAGTATCCGCAGTTTACCAGACCGGCTGATTTCCGCGGTTGGAAAGTGCCTGAAATACTGCTTTCAGGTAACCACGCCAAAATAGCCGCCTGGCGCCGCGAGCAGTCAATACTTAAAACGGCCAGTCGCCGCCCTGATCTTTTGGCAAAGACCAGCTTAACCGCCGAGGAAAAGAAATTTGTTAGCGGACTGGCACTGCCGCAAGCAGATGCTGACGTGAACGAACAAAGCAAATGAGAAAGTTCCGCAAAAGGCGTTCCATATCTTTTTTCGCAAATCGTAAAACAACCTCAAAATTTGGCTAAATATTTTTCGACGCATTCGGGGGCTTTCCGAGGCATTTTTAGCGCGGACACTCGTGGATTTTCCCGTCAACGTTTCCTTGACATGCACAAGCCATTGTGGTATTTTCTTGGGCGCAATACTACATCTTGTGGTTATGTTATGAAGTGTCCTTATTGTGGCAGTGATGATTCCCGTGTCGTGGACTCGCGCGATACAACAGATGGTGTGCGCCGGAGGCGTGAGTGCATCACCTGCCAAGCGCGTTTCACTACATATGAGCGTTTGCA
>WRHS01000095.1 GCA_009783135.1 Dehalococcoidia bacterium | reverse complement strand
CTTGACGGATGGCGCAAAGAGCACCCTTCGCTTGAAATACGCAAGACGGATACCCTGCTGCCGCAGTTCGTCATACGCAAAATCTGGGAGGCAACAAAGGGAAATGCCATCGTGGTCACAGGAGTAGGGCAGCATCAGATGTTTGCCGGACAACACTGGTTTTACGACAAACCCAACTCTTTCATATCGTCCGGCGGGCTTGGCACAATGGGCTTTGAGTTGCCGGCTGCGCTGGGTGCGAAAACTGCAAAACCATCCGAAAATGTGTGGTGCATTGCCGGCGACGGCAGCCTGCAGATGACCATACAGGAACTTGCCACCATCGCGCGCGACGATATAGGCGTCAAAATTGCCATACTCAACAACAACTATCTTGGCATGGTGCGCCAGTGGCAACAGCTATTTTATGAGCAGCGTTATATGGCCACACCACTGCATTGTCCGAATTTCGTCAAACTGGCCGATGCTTATGGTATACCGGCGGAAAATGTTAAAACCAAGGAAGAGGTTGTTCCGGCTGTCAAACGTGCTATGGCCACAAATGGCCCCTACCTGATTAATTTTGAAGTGGAACCGGAGGAGAACGTTTATCCTTTCGTACCGCCCGGCGCTTCACTTCAGGAATTTATTGAAGACCCAAGGAGGTAATGTCATGGTCGCATCACAACACCTAATAACAGCTATGGTTTACGACAAGCCTGGTGTGCTTAACCGCGTTGCTTCACTCTTTCGCAGGCGCGGATTTAACATCTCCAGCATAGCAGTTGGGGCATCCGAGGTGTCCGGCGTTTCGCGCATGACTATTGTGGTGGATGGCGCCACCACCATGGTCGAGCAGGTGCGCAAACAACTGGACAAAGTGGTTGATGTTATAAAAGTATCCGACATAACAGGTGATAGTACGATCGTGCGTGAACTGGCCCTGATTAAAGTGAAAAGCACGTCCGCTACACGCAGTGAAATCATGCAGATTGTGGATATTTTCCGTGCTAAAATTGTTGATGTGGCCGTAGACTCGCTTGCAGTTGAAGTGACTGGAGATGAACTCAAAATTGCTTCGTTGTATAATCTGTTAAAAGGTTTTGGTATTAAGGAGATTTCGCGCACCGGTGTCATCGGCATGACACGCGGCAACACGCTGGCAAGCGACGAAGACATTAACAAAGAATAATAGAAACACATTTAACATAATTAGGAGGAGAACAGAAAATGGCGACTATTTACTACGACGACGACTGCGACCTGTCAGTTATCCAAGGCAAAACCATCGGCATTTTAGGCTATGGCAGCCAGGGCTGCGCCCAAGCACTCAATCTGCGCGACAGCGGGCTGAATGTCATTGTGGCAGAAAGAGCGGACTCCTTGCAGAAAGCACAAGCCGATGGCTTTAGTGTCATGTCTGCTGCCGAAATGGCCAAGAAGGCTGACGTAATCGTCATGCTGGCACCGGACACAGCACAGGCAAAAATCTACAAAGAGGATATTGCCCCAAGCCTCACAGCAGGGAAAATGCTGCTCTTTGCACATGGCTTCAATATCCATTACGGACAGATTGTACCCCCGGCTGACGTGGATGTTGCCATGATTGCCCCCAAAGGACCGGGCAAGATGGTACGCGAGGTATACGTTGAAGGAAACGGCGTGCCGGCTCTCATTGCAGTTCATCAGGACGCCTCAGGTAATGCACAACAGATTGCTCTGTCCTATGCCAAAGGTATAGGCTCAGCCCATGCCGGCATCCTTGAAACCACCTTTGGAGAAGAAACTGAAACTGACCTCTTTGGCGAACAGGCAGTGCTATGCGGCGGCACCACCGCTCTCATAAAAGCAGGTTTTGAAACATTGGTAGAGGCCGGCTATCAACCTGAGATAGCCTATTTTGAGTGCCTGCATGAACTGAAGTTGATTGTGGATCTCATCTACAAAGGCGGAATTTCGTATATGCGCAAGTCCATCTCTGAAACTGCGAAATACGGCGACTATACTCGCGGTCCGCGCGTTGTAAGCGATGATGTATACGACGAAATGGGTGAGATTCTTGCCGAGATTCAGGACGGACGCTTTGCACGTGAGTGGATTTTGGAAAATCAAGCCGGACGCCCTGTATACAATGCTCTGAAAAGCATGGAAAGTGAGCATCTCATTGAAGAGGTAGGCGAGGAACTGCGTGATATGATGCCTTGGCTTAAAGAAGCCAAGTAAAATAGCCATTTTAGTTTCTGGCGTGTGATAGTTTCGTAAATGCTATGGTGGCTTGTATGTTGCACAACATACAAGCCACCATAATGCTAAGCATATCCGGCCTTTGAGCGAATGTCAGCGCAGTTTGTTTTAGAATATCATTCTCTATCCGAAGCTGTTTGTTTTCTTTTGTCAATTCAATAAGCCTCTGGTGCTTGAACTCTTCCGAATACTCCCGCTTCGGACTTCTTTCAATCATGGTTTACTCCTTATAGACAGTTTCTTTTGTCTTATTATTTCTGTCTAGTTAAGTATAACCAATCCACATTATCAGCGGGGATTTGCGCCGAAAGGCCAGCCTCCCGTCATTGGTATAGAGAGTAAGCGGGAACGGGTCAATATGATGAGTGCCATCAACAATTATGGCACCATACGCTTTATGATGTTTGACGACAATATGAACCAGCAGAGGCTCATAGAGTTCATG
>WRHS01000094.1 GCA_009783135.1 Dehalococcoidia bacterium | reverse complement strand
TATATAGAAGAAGCGCGGTGCCTAAAGATTAAGGAAGAGAGGAAAGGATGTGGGAGGAAACCGTCGTGGCTCCATGTAAGGCATATTTTCCTGGAAGTTTCTGTTACGGAATCGGGAGAACCACGAAAAACTTCGGCGTCAGGGCCTGTGTATGAATCCAAGATTTCTCGAGTACAAAGCCGTAGTGCTAAGCAGTAGTCTTTGTCCTTCGCTAATAGTGAATGTGTAAACGTGTGAGACAAAGGATGATTTCTTTCACCAGCACTGTTTTGTACACTGTGCATTGTCTGAAAAACAGACTGAGTCATCTTGAAAATAGCGCAGCTCGAGTGCGAAATTCAGTTACCGACGTAATACAGGGTGATCAAAAATTCTGTGTGCACCTGATGATTACAATAGAGAAAAACGGTGCACAGAGACTTTTTTATCGCCTTGTATTATCATACAGGATGAGATGCCTTTTTTTGTATAGATTTTATCGCCGCTGCCACTTGCTGCAATTGAACAGCACCGGTGACATGATGATAAACTTGGAGCAATTGTGGGATGACAATGGCAGGGGAAAGCGGAAGTACTAAGAGATAAACTTGTTCCATTGCCACTGTGAATAACTCCATGGAACAGAATCCTTCTTCAGAAGCTAACATATTCTCAGCTAGTCAAGAAACTACCCGGAGGTTCATTACCGCATTCGCAAGAGCCCGCCACCTGTCCCTGAGCTGGTTCCATCTTCATGACAGTCCAAGTACAGGATAGTATACTGTTCTTAGAATGCTCTGAGGATGGAGATGGCAAGATCGTCCGAAGACATAGTTGTCGAAATACCAACCCCCACAACATCGTACTCCCAAACAACTGATATCAGCCTAATCACCACCCCATATCTCCTTCGATGTCTCCCCTGCAGACTGAGGAAACATGTAAACCTCCCGCCATCACAGTTCGTCACAGAGGATTGTCGCCCCTTGAGTGCAGTTTGGTGGGTGAAAAGTCTTGATGTATCACATTACCAGGGAGATTTGTGACGTCAGACGTGGCTGCGGACGTGTAACGGAAAAGCGTAAGGAACATGCTGTAAAGAAATCAGGTGTTATAGCGGAGTGTTCGATGGTGCGGCAAGTACTGCCCAGTGACTGCAGACACGCCGCGCTCTTTGGCTCACGGGGCCTTTCTCTGACCGGCTCCTTGCCGTAAGGACCAAGAGTAAAGAAGTGGTAATTGAAAACGCAATCGGTAGAATTCAAACCGTTGCAAGACGGAATCTATGTAGAATATTACAAACTGAAAGCGTTCTAAAACGGAATTTGTTATGAATATTTTAGTGCAGTGGTTCCCAACCAGGGGCGCGAGACCGTATTTTGGGAATCAAACGGGTGCAAGCTCCTGAGAAGGCCGGAAACCGCTGCTGTATACCGATAAATGTAGTTCTGTGACGAAATGGGGGGGGGATGGAAGTAGAGTTCCACGCATTCTAAACCTAGTCACTAGATGGAGGTAAATAGTAGGCTTCACGACCTGGCCGCCTTACCTCCGGGAAAGATCGCCCTGTACCCACTGAAATCGAGGCTGCATGGAATCCAGGGCCAATATGGACAGTTTGAAAATGACAAAAATTTATTTTCCTCTGATACATTTAAAAAAATCGCGTAGAATTTCCGAGCACTTATCTTTGCATATGCCTTTGACAACTTCGGGTCTATGATTAAAAGGCATCGCGAAGATGTCGCACACGCTGCCCGCACAACCCGCTTTTGGATCTTCTGCCCCGAATACTACGCGATCGATCCTGCTGTTGATAATCGCACCCGAACACATGGGACAGGGCTCGAGCGTGACAAACAGTTCACAGCCGACCAGACGCCACCCACCCAATTTTTTGCACGCGGCGTCTATCGCGAGCAGCTCGGCGTGGTGCAGAGCATTTTTTTCGCTCTCGCGTGTGTTGTGTGCCGCCGATATGATGTCGTTTCCAATTACAATAACCGCGCCGACAGGCGCCTCGCCTATCGCCGCCGCTTTGCGGGCCTCATCAAGCGCGCACATCATAAATTTTTGATCCCTTGTCATTAAACCTCTCCAGTACAGCCGGCCGTCAAATCGGCAGGCCGACGATTAATTATACCATAAAAGAAGAGCGCCGGCGTTTTTCAAGCAAAGCGGAGTTTGCGACAAAATAAGTTTACTTTACAGGGATGTGCAAAGCACAAAAGCGCGGCGAAGCAGCGCAATACCGCAAAAAGACCGAACTTGTCTTTTTGCGGAGAGGACGAGCAACGGAGCATATGAAATTTTCACACAAACAGTTCTTGAGGCGCGAAAATTAAGCAGAGCGAAGTTTGCGAGGACGTGGGGTTGACATCTATATGCGTTTTTGCTAATGTCGATATTATGAAGTGACTTTTTAAAAATTGAGAGGGAGTATTTATGAAAGAGGGCAAGAAATATACAAAACCCGAGTGGAGCTGGATAATGTACGACTGGGCAAACTCAGTGTATGCGACAAACATCATGGCCGCGATATTTCCTATTTACTTTGCGGCGATCGCGCCCGACGGCGATATGTGGTGGGGATATGGCACGTCGATAGCTACGCTTGTGGCAGCTTTTCTCGCGCCCGTTTTGGGCTCGATAGCCGACTATAAGGGAATGAAGAAAAAGCTGTTTACCATTTTTCTTTTTGTCGGCGTTATATTTACGCTTACGATGGCTATATTCGGAACATGGCAATGGGTTCTTATAGGTTATATACTAAGCTACATCGGCTTTTTGGGGTCGTGCCTGTTTTACGACACCTTCCTCA
>WRHS01000093.1 GCA_009783135.1 Dehalococcoidia bacterium | reverse complement strand
TTCGCCATAAGGCTCAATCATTTGTACGGAGATTACAACATAACACCGAGAAGGTTAAAGCCTTTTTTAAGCACCCAAAGGTGGCTTATCTAAATTGCGACTGTTAAGTGCCGGGGTAATAACTATCGTTGTAATGCTAGTTCGGCTGGCACCTTTACTGCTGGTGCAAAAGGCAGTAACCAAGCGAACTGTGGGCTAACCTGATTATACTCTCTCCTCCATTTTTCTATCAATATTTCTTCAATTGTACAGCTTTGCAAGTATTATAAAAAATTAGCTCGCAGGTTACAACATCAGCCTCGCCTGCTTGTTTACATGGCTACCCAGCTTCCAAAATTTAGTTTATACTATTGTGAAATTTGAAATTGGACCAAAGATTGGGAGCTATTCACAATGAATAGCTCTGTGTTTTGTGGAAAGTAAGTGTACTGAAAAACTAAACAAAATGTATATTTTGTATGTTTAGAAAACGCACCATAACGCACGAGGTGACCTCAGCCGAGATTAGTCTTGACGGCATATCAATACCTTACACGTTAATCAAAAGCAGGGCATCGCGTCATGCACGGCTAAAGGTAAGTCCCGAAAACGGCTTAAGCGTTATACTGCCGCAGCACTACCCCACTTCTTTCGCCGAAAAGTTCATTCGTGATAAACAGCAGTGGATTACGAACAAACTTGCAATGCTCCAAAACAACCGGCAAATTTATGCCGATGCCAGCCGTGTGCAGTATTTGGGAAATACCCTGAACATACGTATTCAAGCTACGTCGGATTCAGCCGCAATAGTCAGGTTGAACGGCAATGACTTGGATGTTTGCCTCCCAACGGGTTTTACGGAGGCACGCCAAGTAGTAGATGCTTGGCTGAAAACACGCGCACGGGATATCATTCTGCCACTGACAGAACAACTCAGCCTGCGCCTTAATGCGCACTATAGTTCCGTGCATATCCGCACGGCTAAAACCCGCTGGGGAAGCTGCTCTCCGCGCGGTGCGCTCAACCTAAACTGGAAGCTGGTTATGCTACCTCAGGATATCATTGAGTACGTGATAATACATGAGTTATGCCACCTGCGTGAAATGAACCATTCGCCGGCATTCTGGAGGCTGGTGGAGCAGTATTGCCCGAACTGGCGCGCCTGTCGCCGTTGGCTCAAACGTAATGACAGCGTGCTGGTGTATTAGCACTCAAGAAACACTTTACTTCGCTATTTTAGGCGGGAGGCTTTTCTCGCTCATCTCAACTCCGTGAAAAACTGTACTTTCAAAATAAGGCTATGCTAAAATCAACGCACTCAAAATAGTCACGGAGGAACTGCTGCAATGTTTGAAAATATGACTGAAGCTGAGATACTCAGAATTTTGATGCCTCTTGTCATTTTTTCTGTTGTTTTTTGCGCAATATTCATGGTTTATGGAATCACTATGTACATATTACGCGGCGTAGCAATTTACAAAATGAGCGCTGCCCGCGGGCTTAGAAATGGATGGCTCGGTTTTATACCGTATGCAATGGATTATCAACTGGGACAGATCGCCGGTGAAATTGAGCTCGGTAACAAAAGAATTAAAAACACAGGTCTATGGCTTTTAATCATGCCTATCATTTACGGCGGCGTCTTTGCCGTTGGCTATCTCATCACGCTTGTACCAACTGTGCTCAAGCTCATATCATTAGGTGATGACCCTACGGCAGAGGAGTTCTTTTCCGTATTTCCAATTCTGCTAATTTCAATTTTGATATTTGCGGCCATAATTCTTGTGGCACAAATATTCCTTTATTTGTTCAAGTATCTTGCGCTTCACAAAATCTTTTCCCAGTATAGCAAAGGGCAAAAACCTGTGTACTACCTCATCCTTGCGATGTTCGTCCCTTGCGCAGAGGAAATTTTGCTATTCAGACATAGAAACAGGTCACTATTGCCGCCCGAGAATACTTAATCCTGCGGTAAGCATCAACTGGCGCAGCCAGCGGCTTATTTCTCATAAAAGCAAAGCCCTGAATTTGATCTCAAATTCAGGGCTTTGCTTGTTGATTACATACTAGTGGATTGATTATACTTAACTAGACAGAAATAATAAGGGGAAAGAATCTGTTCTTTCCATGCCTCATCATAGCACATCTATTGAAATATTGCTGCTGTTTGCTTCCGTAGTAATAATCTGAAAATTCTAGCTCTGCAGGTTACAAAAATGGGAGGCATATGAGCCTCCCATTATCATTCAAAAGCACAATTTAATTGCGCAGGCTGTTTATGGGAGCCGGTATGCGCCCTCCGCGCTCAACAAAAGCACGAGAGGAAAAGCTATTCACCGGCATGATTACGCCGCCGCCAAGCAAGCCGCCGAACTCCACGCTATCACCTGCTTGTTTGCCGCAGACGGGGATTATGCGCACCGCGGTCGTCTTGTTATTGATGACACCAATGGCCGCCTCATCGGCGATAATAGCCGAGATGGTATAATCCGGCGTATCACCCGGCACGGCAATCATATCAAGTCCTACGGAGCAAACACATGTCAAAGCCTCCAGTTTTTCTAGTGACAACGCACCGCTCTTTACGGCATCAATCATACCGGCATCCTCACTCACCGGGATGAAAGCACCAGACAGTCCGCCAACATGGGATGAGGCCATCACTCCGCCTTTTTTCACTGCGTCATTCAGCAGTGCTAAAGCCGCAGTGCTGCCATGCGCTCCGCACTTTTCAAGCCCCAGTTCCTCCAAGATGAGTGCCACGCTGTCACCCACAGCCGGGGTTGGTGCCAGCGACAGATCCACCACACCGAATGGAACATTAAGACGCTTGGCTGCCTCTGTCGCCACCAGCTGTCCCATACGTGTAATTTTAAAAGCCGTTTTCTTAATCAGTTCGGCCACATCGCTAAAGTTAGCCTCTGCGCCAAGCTTCTGCAAGGCATTA
>WRHS01000092.1 GCA_009783135.1 Dehalococcoidia bacterium | reverse complement strand
CGGGTCATCAGGCCCTTTTGTTCAAGCATTTCAGCCAGTGCCCTGTTTTTGCCCGACCAATTACTGTGTTTTCTTCGCATTGAGAAATATTTAATATAGGACTTATCGTCAATACACTGCATTTGACCATCAATCCAGCCAAAACACAGGGCTTCCTCAAGCGCCTCCTGTGCTTTTATTGTCTTCGGACCGCCCGACTTGCCTAACAGTAACCAAACGCCGCCGCTGGATATGCAATTATCATTCAGCCAATTTCTGAACTCTTCCTGTGTGGCAAATTCTAGATATTCTTTCAACTGAATCACTACCTAAATCAAGCGCATTTATGTCCAAAGAGATGTGATAAACATCGGTGTTTTCGCCTCTCCAACAGCAAAGCCACAATTTTTGTAAAACTCAATTTCTTTGTTATACGCAATCAAGGCAATGCGCAAATATTGCTTGTATTTCTCAGAAACCAATCGTACAAGTTCTTTTCCGACACCTTTTCTTTGATATTTTGGGTTGACCAACAAATAATGAACGTATGCCGTCATAATGCCGTCGTCGAAGGCGTTTATGAGCCCGATAAGCTTTGCATCATCCCACGCCGTAAATACCGTGCCTGAGTTTTTCATTGCAATAGCCAGTCTTTCGGGATAATGCCCTGATGACCACTCAACAGACAAAAATAGTTCCTGCAAGTCCTCAGGTCTAATATCTTTCGTATTTTTGTACACGATGTTCATTTTCTGTGCGCGCGTCCCATATAGTGATTGTCCTTTGTCATTGCGCTCCGCACAAATACCAAGTGGCTACTGCGCTTTACCAATTCTCATCTTATCTTTCAGAATTTTGAGGTTGGCGGCATCCTCCCGATTGTACTCGCAGAGGGTTTTCAAAGCATTTTCGTCATAGTCATTAACGTAACGCCACCACAACCGCACAGCTTCAAGTCCGTTGATTTCAGGCAATTTACGCCTAATACCAAGCATTTGCTCCACGCGTTTAAGACCTCCGTAAAGATGCCTCTGCCAACAATCATACATCAGATCGCAGTGGTCAAAATCTCTGCACAAATCCACCCCTAAGCGCACTTGGATAAAAGGCAGGTCAAAACGGCTTCCGTTGTAGGTGTAGATGATTTTCACACCACGAAGGGCAGCCAACAAGTTCTGAGCCGTTACGTTATCACCAACCAGCTGTGCAAATTGCTCGCGTTCGCCGTCTACCATGTGAATACCGATAACTGTAATTACGGATGCGTCCGGTGAAAGTCCTGTTGTCTCAATATCAAGATATGCTTCTATCATGCCCTTATTATACACACCAAGCAATCCGAGGGTAAAACCAAGAGGGAACACATAAGTGGGGACAATACCGCCTTGTGAATATTCTACGGAATTATGCTAGTATATTGACGTGTTTCGCGAACTTCACATACTGGATACTGTAATTGCTGCCGCAATATTTGTGGTAGCAATTATTCTGTCATTGGGGACAATTTATGTTTCTCGCAAGCTAAAGCATCGCAGCGCCAAGCACACGCTGGCGAAGACATTCTCAAAAACCATTGACCGGCTGGCACGGGCTATTATTTCATTGTTTCTAATTGACGGACTGCTGCTGTCCGTGATGTCTCTCACAACCATTGGAAGTGCCCTGCACTCCACTCTTGCAAGAGCATGCAGCGTTATTGCGGTGCTTGTTTTGACTTATATCATCCTGCGCAACATCGGCACTCTGTTCACATGGCGGCTGGCACATATGCAGGAGCGCACGCACAAGCATATCAACACAGGGGCTGCACTCTTCTTTAAGCGCATAATACAGATCCTTATCTGCGCCATCAGCTTGATTTGGATACTGACTCTTCTTGGCATCGCCATCGGGCCGCTTCTCGCCAGCCTTGGCATCGGCGGTCTTGCCGTAGCATTGGCTTTACAGCCTACGCTTGAGAACTTTTTTGCCGGCATGCAGATTGTCTCCGACAACGTGGTGCACGTAGGTGATTTCGTCGAGATAAACGACCAACTGCGTGGCTACGTTGTAGACGTAGGATGGCGCAGTACAAAAATACGCACTCCGGCGAATAACATCATTGTCGCGCCGAACTCATCGCTTGCCAGCTCTCAGCTTGTAAACTACAACCAGCCAAACCATGCCGTTAATGTGAACGTGCGTTGCGGCGTAAGCTATGAAAACAACCTTGATCAGATTAAGCAAATCGCTTTGAATGTTGCCAGCGAAATTGAAAAACGCATGGATGAAGCCGTCAAAAACTTTGAGCCCAGAGTTGCCTTTGATGAGTTCGGTGAGTCCAATGTTATGCTCTTTGTGGTATTGCAGGCCAAGGATCGCCTGGCAGCTATAAATCTCAGGAGCGAACTTGTCATGCGTTTGCATCAGCGTTTTCGGGAAGAGAACATTAAAATCAACTATCCTCTGCGTCTGACTCATCATAAGTAATTCATAACAAAATTACATACGGAGGTGTCACAATGTTTGAAGAGATCACAAAGTCCATCACCAGCGTCAGCATCAACTACGACGACGGCACAAAAGACGACGTGGAGTACTTCGCAGTCATTGGGCAAAATGAGGAAACGTGGTACAAAATCTCAAAGTTGCCACCGCGCTATGAAGACCGTATCAAGATGAATAACCACTTGGTAGATGTATCGAATGACATCATCAAAAGCGTCGGCACCTAAGCCGCAAAGCCGCATTTCTGTATTATTCCCATCTCAATATCTATTTTGGGGCTACCTTGACGCACACAGCATAATGCCCGTTTAGAGTGTTTGAAAAATACACTGTAAAGGACTATCTTTTAGTTGTTGCAATTTACTATAATCCAATTGTACTGAGTTGATTGAATAAACAGGATAGGAATAAAGGATCTTTAATCTTATCAGAGGTCGAACTCGTTTTAAGAAGTAGAATCAAACGGGAGGGATGCGCATGGATGTATTGGTGTTATCTAGAATTCAGTTTG
>WRHS01000091.1 GCA_009783135.1 Dehalococcoidia bacterium | reverse complement strand
GGATAGCTACGTCCAAATTATAGCGGGCATGCTTGTTAATGCCGGCATATGCGGCACCTGCCATAAACCCCTTGGGCGTTGTAATGGTTCCTTGCGGGATAAAACTAACATCATTATTCATAGGTTTCCAAAATATAGCACAACGTCTGCGTAAGAGCCAATTCTAAAAGATGCCTGCTGATAGGTAATTGACGATTTGTAACGTAAAAAATAAAGGGGCGAAGATGTCAGCATGTGTACGGCAAATCACGTTGATAGTAGAACAGTCATTGATGACTACGTCATCAATGACTGTGCAGAGTTTTCGCTATCAGACAAGACTAACTGAAACGATTCTGCCAATAAAACACTGGAGGATAAGCGCTGGCTTATTAGCTTTCACTGATGCGGATGCTATTAATTATCGGTGGGGTTTGAGGACGGCTCATCTCGCCTCCTGCAAATGCCACTGGCACGGAGGCAATTTTCAGCACTATGTCCATGCCTTCCACAATTTTTCCGAATTGCGTGTAGTTGGGTTGGGTATCAAGATATCGCGCATCAACTCCGGTGCAGATAAAGAATTGGCTACCATTGGTGTCGGGACCGGCGTTGGCCATAGCAACGATACCCGGCTCATAAGAGTGCTTGACGGGTAATTCGTCGGCGAATTTATAACCCGGTCCTCCACATCCGGTGCCGGTTGGGTCTCCGCACTGAATCATGAAAGTTTTGATTATGCGGTGGAACACAACGCCGTTGTAGTACTTATTGCGCGCCAAGAAAACAAAATTGTTCACGGTGTTTGGTGTCTCATCGGCAAACAGGTCCACTTTGAAGCTGCCTAAGTCGGTATCAAACGTGGCACAGTATTTCTTGGATGCGTCAATCTGCATGGCAGGCGGAGTGTTCCAACTGAGCGGGACAGCGTTTGTATCTTGATTGTTGATGGACATATGTTTTCAAAATTCCTTTTCTAAAATTAGGTTAGCTTTCGGTAATGGTGATACTTTTGATAGTGGGCGGGTTCTTGGGCTTCGCAAACTCGCCGTTGTAATAATCCACCTCGACTTTGGATAGCTTTTCTACAACATCCATGCCTTCAACCACCTTGCCGAACTGTGTGTAATCTTTGGGGAGATCATTCGCAAGATACCCAACACAGATGAAAAACTGACTTCCATTGGTATCAGGTCCGGAATTAGCCATGGCGACTACACCGGGCTCGTATTTTCCTTTTGGCGGCAATTCATCCGGAAAAGCATATCCGGGTCCACCAGTTCCTGTACCGGTTGGGTCACCGCCCTGAATCATAAAATACTTTTTGATGCGATGAAACACTGTGTCGTCATAGAATTTCTGTTCTGCCAGAAAGACAAAGTTGTTAACTGTTTGCGGGGCATCTTTTGCCCACAACTCAATTTTGAAAGTGCCAAGCGACGTATCAAATACGGCGTAGTATGTCTTGTCATCGTCAATTTGCATTGCCGGAGGCGCGTTCCACTGTTGAATGTTTTTCTTGCTACAACTAGCAAGTGGAACCAAAAGACAAACCATTGACATAATGACAAGACCTGCTTTAATCGTAAAAAGTTTTCTCATGCTAAAACAATATCCTTTCGGGACGCCGCCGTCAACTTTTTGTTATTTCCTGTAATGAATTCTATATCCTTAAGCAATCAAAGAATAAGCCAAAAATGCCAGTCTTATTCGCACCAAAAAACACAATTATGAACTTGCCTTAAGGCGTTGCTTGCGTTCCTGCCACCAGCGGTCAGGCTCAAGTTTATAACTCAGGCGTATCAGGTAAGGCGTGATAATTGTCGTTATAGCTACCGCTACGCCAATGGTGGGGAATAAGAAGTCGCTGACGACACCTAAGTCCATGCCGGCTTTTGCGACAATGAAAGCGAATTCGCCGATTTGTCCAAGTCCCATACCTACCTTGAGTGATACAGACAGGTTATACCCAACGAGACGTGTGCCCAAACTGCAGCCAACAACTTTTCCAAATACCATTATGACGATGACGACCAGTGCCGGGACAATAAACGTACTGAATTGGGTTATATCAATAAGTGCTCCAACTGAAACGAAAAAGAGAGCGCCGAACATTTCCTTAATGCGCGAGGTGTTATGATGGATACTCTCTCCAACCTTGGATTCGGCGACGATGATGCCCATGAGAAAAGCACCCATGGCCATGGAAAGCCCCACAAAATTAGCCATGATGGATAACCCGAAACAGAGCCCCAGCGCCGTCAACATAATAACTTCGTCTTGCTCAGAGTGTGTTTCGCCCTGTCTTTCTTTGCTGGCCCAATTTAGGGCACGTGGAATGATGGCGAGCCCGATAAGCATTGCGCCAAAAAGGAACAGCAAAATTTTACCCAAGGTCAAAGACAGCGTTATTGTTTCAATATTTTCTGTTCCGACGACAGAGGACAATATTGATAATATGAGCACAACAGCTAGATCTTCCACCACCAGCACGCCCATCATAATCGTGGTGGATACATCTTTCATCTTGCCCATACCTGTCAGCACTTTTGCTATGACGACAGTACTGCTTGAGCCCAGCGCGGCACCCAAGAACAGGCAATCCATCATGGACCAGCCCATAATTAAGCCTGCAAGGAAACTGAACCCGAACATCAAAATAAGTTCAATGATTGCTATGATGGCATAGGTTTTAAGCCCTAGTTTGCGCAGTTTGGATAATGGAAACTCCAGCCCTATGCCGAAAAGTAGCAGTAATACACCCATCTCGGCTGATGCATCCAGAACTTCTGGCATATGTACGAGTTTGAGCCCATATGGACCGATTACTATGCCAGCAACGAGGTATCCAAGTATTAAAGGTTGTTTTATCTTGTGGAAAATAAAGGTCATCAAGCCTGCAACTGTCAGAATAATTGCAAAAAATATGATGACCTCATGAGTAAAATCTTCCATCAATCCACTCTATAATCAATTATCCGCAACGGCTGAACAGCGTTTCGAGATACCAGCACCAAAACCAAGCCATTAGCGCGACTAACAAACGCCGAATTGTAGCAGTTATTGATGTTTTTGGCAAATATGGATTATGCCTAGATGTTCGTGAATTTTGC
>WRHS01000090.1 GCA_009783135.1 Dehalococcoidia bacterium | reverse complement strand
TGGGTAGCATGACGCTTTCTTCATCCGGTATTTGTTTGACTTAGCACGTATCCCTCAGTTCGTCAACATCAAAAGAGTTGGCCCCCCAGCCGCAATCTCATCCGTAACGACTGGTTTTTAGGCTAGGAGAAGGCTGTAAGTATCATTGAGATTGCGGATCAAGTCCGCAATGACGAGCTGAGGGATACGCGTCTAGCGCAAATTAGATTCACGTGATTAGCGGCCGATGTCAATTGCGCCGCTGCCATAATGTTGGTATACTTTTTGTATGAGCAAACCAACACAGCCCAAGGAGGCGAAGACAGTGAAAAAACAAGCCATTGTACACATTGCCCTGGTGGTGCGTGATTATGACGAAGCCATTGAATTTTACACGCAAAAGTTAAACTTTGAGCTTTTGGAAGATACGTACCAGCCTGCGCAAGACAAAAGATGGGTGGTAGTGGCGCCGCTGGGCTCCCGGGAAACCAGCATTTTACTGGCAAGGGCATCTAATGAAGAACAGGAGCGCTTTATTGGTAACCAGGCCGGCGGTCGGGTCTTTCTGTTTTTGAATACCGATGACTTTTGGCGGGATTATAACGAAATGGTGGCCGAGGGTGTTGAGTTTGTGAGGCCGCCAAAGGAGGCGGATTATGGTATGGTTGCGGTTTTCAAAGATTTGTATGGTAATTTGTGGGATTTGGTGCAGTTTGTTGAGGGGCATCCGATTGTAAGTCGAGTGAATCTATAGCTACCAGCAGAATTTTGCGGGCGCATATTTCAGCGCTATGAATAGATGTATCCACCGAAACATCGTATAGGATGTCCTTGTTCATCGCCCTATCTTGATCATGAGATTGATACTCGCGCCTATCTCCTCGCGCAATATTCCTCTGCCTACACACTTCTAAGGGACAATAAACGTCCACCATTAAAAGGTTGCAACCGGCCAATATTTCTCTCATTATGCCATAATGGCTTTTGCCGTATTTTTCAGCAAATCCATCTATTTCATACAGCATGCCGTCAATAACAATGTCCGTGCCTTGCGCCGCTAACATGCTTGCAGTATTGTACATGAGTACGATAGACTCTGCCATGTATTTCTCGCCGTCGCATCCTTTGACGCGCTCCATATCGACCATATCCCATTCTAACTGGTGGAACATATCGTTGGATAAGTGATAGATATGCTCAGTGGATATTTTTTGAATACACTTAGCAATGGATGTTTTCCCGGCGCTGGTAACACCGTTTAGGAAAATAATACGGCCTTTTTTCATGGTTTTTCGCCTCCTGACTTATGTAAAGGGGCTACCGTATAGAGGAGTGGCCCCTTGCGTTGTTAAAGAAAATCCGTAAGACCAAAAGGCAGTTCGCGTTGGTTTTTAGCGAGATTGCGCTTCTTTCTATATGCCAGCTTAGCTTCGCCAAACTTATTAAAAGCATCAATGAACACGGCAAGCACAGCTTCTAAGGTTTCCATGCTACGGCAGAAACAACGGCTACGCCTAGCTAGAACAGGAATATAGTGACGAAGGTCAGCATTGATGCCTTCGACTGTAAAGGTATCGTTTTTGTTGCTGACATTGCGGATATGCTCACCGGGGTAGACCAAATCTATATAACCTAAATAGCCATCCGTAGCATAGCTCTCTGCTTCGGGAGAGTTATCCACAATGGACTGTAATCGCTCTGGTGACTTATCGAAAGCAACACTAAAGCCAACCACCTGTCTAGGCTGGCGGCTTATTAGGCTGGTCACATAGGTGTTCTCACGGGCTTGGCTGTTTGCTTTACGCTCAACGAAATGATATAGTTCGTCCATTTCAAAAATTTCACGGGCAGTTGTTCGACTTATCCACACCTGATTCGGTTTTTTTTAACCACTTGTAAACGTTGTTCTTACTCATACCAAGTAATCTGCCAACACCTCTGCCGCTGACTCCTGAATAATAGACCTTGATTGCACTAGTGCGTACTTCCTCTGAGTACGCATGAGATTTCGGATTAAGCGTATAGGTAATATTGCAGTCCTTACACTTGCACCGTTGCGTGCCTGACCTATTCGTTCCACTATTTACTTGGTTTGCGCTTTGTCCACATTTCGGACACTTGCGGCCATCTATTTCTTTTGCTGTTCTCATGCCACTAGTATACCATAAACAACGCTGACGTTCCACTCCTAAAATTACTGAAGCTAATGCGCCTTGCAATGACGGGCTGGGGGATACATGTTTGAGGCGAATTTGATTCACTATCCCAAAGGCGGAAAAGTGGCTTTGGATGTAAACCTGTGGTAAAGCTGCAACTGCCGCAAGATAGCTCTGCAATAAAACGCCGGCAAGCCTAAGGGCCCCACACAAATGGGCCGGTAAGCAGCCGTTTTGCGCCACACCGGCGCTGTTGTGACTTAATCAGCAGTTTCCACGGTGGTAATAGCTCCAGGTCAATTGCATGAACGTCACATGAAATTGATGTAAAAGGTTGACAGTATGGCAAAATGTGTGTGATAATATGGTCAAAACGCGGAGGCTTGGGTTTGTCGTTATCGAGTAAGCAGTATGGCAAAATTTACCTGCCCCAGACGCCTAACACTTTGGCAAATTAAAGGCAATATACAAGTGGCACCATGTGCCTGCACAACATGTGAAAAAGTATGGAAAAACAGAGGGTCGGAGGTGCGCAAGTTGGGCAAAGACATAGGCAACGATTTAAGCGTTTTAATCAACCGCTTTAAGGCCGGCGACGAAGACGCCTTTGAACAGATATATACCCGGTGCTATGGCCATGTGGCCTATGTGTGTACAAAACTGTGCCCCAACAAAAGCGACGTAGAAGAAATTGTGCAAGATACGTTTATGGCCGTGTATAAGATGGCCAAGGACTTAAAAAGCGATACATTTATGGCACTGCTGCGCAAAATTGCTGCCCGCCAATGCTACCGCAAACACAAGACAAACCAAGAAGAATATATACTGTATGGCGACGAGATAATGGAACTGGCCGCCCCGGACACAAGCTCCCTGCCGGAAGCGCATCTGGACATAAAAGAGTCTAACGAAGAGCTGTTGCGCATTGTGCATCAACTGCCGCCAAAACAGCAGGAAGTTGTC
>WRHS01000089.1 GCA_009783135.1 Dehalococcoidia bacterium | reverse complement strand
AAGCCGCTCATGGGCGAGCGCCCGCAGTCGCGACCGGCATCAAACGCGCGCAACCTGGGGGCATTGTATTCACTTACCAAGGTGATGGTGACTTGGCGGCGATAGGTATGGCAGAAACCATCCACGCAGCGGCGCGAGGTGAAAATATCACTATTATCTTTGTAAACAACGCTATCTACGGTATGACAGGCGGGCAAATGGCTCCAACCACACTAATTGGGCAAATAACACAAACCTCCCCATACGGTCGCGACGCGACAGCCGCCGGTTATCCTATACGCATCTGTGAAATGCTGAGTACGGTTGACGGCGCAGCTTACGTTGAGCGTGTATCGGTTGATTCAGTAAAAAATACGCGTAATGCCAAGAAAGCCATCTTGAAAGCATTCCAAACGCAAGTTGACGGCAAGGGTTTTTCTTTGGTGGAAGTACTATCATCCTGCCCGACCAACTGGGGTCTTGAGCCGATAGCAGCCCTTGATTGGATGCGCGAGCGTATGTTGCCAATCTATCCGCTTGGTATATACAAAAATACTTGCGATGAGGCAGTCAAATGAGCGCAGACATGAAGCGTATATTACTTGCCGGATTCGGCGGTCAAGGCATCTTGTTTGCCGGAAAATTTCTTGCATCACTGGGACTCGCGCAAGAAAAAGAGGTTTCGTGGTTACCAAGCTATGGACCTGAGATGCGCGGTGGCACAGCCAACTGCAGCGTTATTTTATCAAACAAGCGCATAGGCTCGCCGATTGTATCCACGCCTGATATCTTAGTTTGCATGAACTTACCGGCACTGGATAAGTTTGAGACAGCCATGGAAAAAGGCGGAGTGTTGTTTTATGACAGCTCATTGATTCTCCGCAAGCCTGAGCGCAGTGATATATGTGTTTTCGGAATTCCATCGACACAAATCGCCACCGATAACCAGATGCCCGCTTTAGCAAATGTAGTGCTATTAGGTAAACTATTGCGCGAAACCCATCTGTGCGACGAGATGACGGCAGGCAATGTGATGCAAAGCATCATACCAGAACGGAAAAAGGACCTGCTTGCCGCCAACTTAAAAGCTCTTACGCTGGGATTTCAATACACAACAGAAGTATAAAACCGTGGTTTTGCAAAAGGAGTAAAATATGTCTGAAATAAACTGTGAGATTGGGGAACGCATCAAAGGCATACGCACGCTTAACAAATTATCCCTTGAAGAGTTTGCAAAACAGTTATCCATCACGCCTGAGCAACTAACCCAATATGAGAATGGCAACGTTGAGATTTCCGTAAGTTTTTTACATGACGTTTCGCGCCAGTTTGATATCAGCATGACTGAGCTGCTAAGCGGAGAAAGCGCCAAGCTCTCGGTATACTCTGTGGTTCGCAAAGGAAAAGGTGTCGGAGTCAGCAGACGAAAGGAATACGACTATCAATCACTTGCGTATAACTTTGCTGACCGCACAATTGATCCTTATTATATTACAATAGAGCCAAAACCCGATGATAACACCGCTTCATTGGTATGGCATGCGGGACAAGAATTTCATTATGTGCTCGACGGCACAGTGCGCGTAAAAATTGATAAACATGAAACGATTCTACATGAAGGGGATTCCGTTTATTTTGACTCCACTTACCCGCATAGTATTGAAGCTTTAGGAGACAAAACGGCCCATTTGGTTGTCACAATCACAGGGAAGGAATAGACATGGGAATAATTCACAAGTATTGCAAAACAGATTTCACGTCCTATGAGGATTTCTATCAAAATTTCAAGGTAGACATGCCTGATAGTTTTAACTTTAGTTATGACGTAGTAGACCGATTAGCAATAGAAAAGCCCGATAAAACCGCCATCGTGTGGTGCAACAACCAAGGCGAAGAGAATATCATCAATTTTGCCGAAGTAAAACGCATGAGCGACAAGATGGCAAACGCGCTGCGCTCACTGGGAATCGGTAAAGGTGATGCCGTTCTTGCCATGCTAAAACGCCGCTATGAATATTGGTATTTCACCATCGCCATGCACAAAATTGGCGCCATATTAGTTCCGGCAACACATATGCTCACTGTTAAGGACTTGGTATACCGCATTAAAGCAGCTGATATCAAGATGGTTATTACGGTAAACGAAGAGAGTATGTGTAATAAAATCAATGCCGCGGCGGAAGTAACCAGTGACATTTTGAAAATTAATGCTGTACTTTCAGGTGAAGCCACAGGCTTTGTTCACTTTAATAAGCTAGTAGATGAAAGCAGTGATATCTTTACACGCCCCGAAGGAGAAGATGCTCCTAATAGCCATGATGTTATGATTGCTTATTTCACTTCGGGCACCACAGCCTTGCCTAAAATCGTAGCTCACGACTACTATTACCCGCTGTGCCACATCACAACAGCGAAGTTTTGGCATAACTTAGATGAAAATGACTTGCATCTAACCGTAGCAGACACCGGCTGGGCTAAAGCGTCATGGGGAAAGCTTTATGGTCAATGGCTATGCGAATCGGCTGTATTTGTATACGATTTCGACGATCGTTTCACAGCTAGTGACTTTTTATCACTTATTGATAAATACGGCATCACATCGTTTTGCGCACCACCAACAATCTATCGCCTGCTCATAAAAGAAGACCTGAGTAAATACAATTTGAAATCATTGAAAAAATCCGCCATAGCGGGCGAGCCATTGAACCCGGAAGTTTATAACCAATGGCTTCAAGCCACCGGTCTGAAATTGCATGAAGGTTATGGGCAAACCGAATGTACTGTGGTGTTCGCCACAAACCCATGGTGCGAACCAAAGCCCGGCTCCATGGGTTTACCCATGCCGCTGACTTGCTGCACAATTCTAGACGCCGATGGCAAAGAATGCGAGGTTGGAGAAGAGGGCGAAATCTGCATGCCAGTGCCAGATGAAACACACAGACCATTAGGCCTTTTCATGGGTTATTATAAAGACGCGCTACTAACACAGAAAGTACTATACAATGGGATATACCACACAGGCGACATGGCATGGCGCGACGAGGACGGTTATGTGTGGTTCTGCGGTCGTAATGACGATATTATAAAGAGTTCCGGTTATCGCATCGGTCCATTTGAAGTTGAAAGCGCGCTGATTGAGCATCGGGCGGTGCTTGAAGCTGCCGTTACCGGCGTACCGGACCCTGACAGAGGTTATAACGTAAAGGCTACTATTATACTAGCTAAAGGCCATACTCC
>WRHS01000088.1 GCA_009783135.1 Dehalococcoidia bacterium | reverse complement strand
CCTGCACGCACATCTCCGTTACCATTTCCCCTGACAATGTTGTTACGATTGAGGACAACGGACGCGGCATTCCTGTCGATATCCATCCCACCACCAAAGTTTCCGCGCTGCAAACAGTAATGACCGTGCTACATGCCGGCGGTAAATTCGGCGGCAAAGCATACCAAGTATCAGGCGGTCTGCATGGCGTAGGCGCATCTGTTGTAAACGCCCTTTCCGAATGGATGACCGTTAGCGTTAAACGTGATGGTAATTTATACAAACAAGATTATAAGCGCGGCATACCTACGGGGCCTGTTGCACTAGTTGGTAAATCGGATAGTACTGGCACAATATCCAGCTTTTTAGCCGACAAAGAAATTTTCTCTGAAACTGAATATGATTTTGATACTCTTGCCGACCGCATCCGCGAAACAGCATACCTAAACCGCGGGTTGGAGATATCCATTGTCGATCAACGGCACGACAAGGAACAAGCTTTTTACTTTGAAGGCGGTGTTTCTGGGCTTATACGTCGCCTTAACCGCAACAAAGCAGTTATTCATGCCAATCCTATTTATATTAACAGGCAGGTTGGAGACGTCGTTGTAGAAGTATCTCTACAATACAGTGGCAACTATACAGACAGCTCCACCAGCTTCGCTAACTGCGTAAACACCATAGACGGCGGTACTCACATGACAGGGTTCCGCTCAGCATTAACTCGCGTACTCAACGACTACGCGCATAAAGCCAAGATTTTGAAAGACGACGATCCCAATCTAGTCGGCGATGATGTGCGCGAGGGTCTAACAGCCATCATCAGTGTTAAACTACCTGATCCACAGTTTGAAAACCAGACAAAAAATAAGCTATGTAATATTGAAATAAAAAGTATGGTAGAAAGTGTTGTCGGTGAGGATTTGGCGCTTTACCTAGAAGAGCACCCTGAAGACGCCAAAAAAATACTCGACAAATGTATTACTGCCTCCAAAGCTCGTGAAGCCGCTCGCAAAGCACGTGATTTAGTCATTCGCAAGGGATCGCTGGATACAGGCACTCTGCCTGGTAAACTGGCCGATTGCTCAGAGAAAGATCCTTCTTTATGTGAGCTATACCTAGTCGAAGGAGACTCCGCTGGTGGCTCTGCTAAGCAGGGACGCAATCGCCGCTTCCAAGCTATTCTGCCACTACGCGGCAAAATTCTTAATGTGGAAAAGGCATCCCCTGACAAAATGCTAGCTCATGAAGAAATACGCGCGCTTATTACAGCGCTGGGTACTAGTATTGATGCCGATCTTGATATTAACAAGCTACGATACCATCGCGTGGTACTTATGACAGATGCGGATGTTGACGGAGCGCATATTCGCACTCTGCTTTTGACATTTTTCTTCCGTCATATGGCTGAAATCATCAATCAAGGTCATTTATTTATCGCCCAGCCGCCTCTATACCGCATTCACGCCGGCAAAGAAGAGCACTGGCTCTATTCAGACCAAGAAAAAGATGACTTGTTAGCTAGCATGAAAAAAGGCAACAGAAAGACTGATGTTCAACGCTATAAAGGTCTGGGTGAAATGAGTGCCGAGCAATTATGGGAAACAACCATGAACCCACTGTCGCGCACTCTTTTACAGGTCACTGTCGAAGACGCAGCTAAAGCCGATAGCATATTCAGTATGCTGATGGGCGATGAGGTATTACCGCGCAAAAACTTTATCCAAGCACACGCCACATCAGTCAAGAACCTTGATATCTAGCTTGCCAGCTAAAATGCAAAGTTTGTTGCAGTTGCAACAGAGTTAGCAGTTGTTTCTCTCAAGCGAGAATATCTATTCTAAGTATAGGTTTTGCTCTTTAATATAGCTCTCTACTGCTTGAGGTAGCAGATTATCCAGTGGTAATCCATGCTGAATGCGCTCTCTAATAGCAGAAGATGAAATGTCTATTTCAGGCTCATCCAGCAACACCACTTTTTCAGAAAGACCATTCAAAAGCTTTTCTAAAGTAGCTTTATTCGGCGCATCATAACCGATACGCGGTACCGCTACAATACGACACAGACTTATAAGAGTTTCTGGATCACGCCAATGCGGCAAACTGAGCAGATTATCCCAGCCAATCACAAAGTATAACTCGTCACAAGGCGCGATCTGCCGTTTCAACCAGCGCATGGTGTCTACGGAATAACTTGGTCCAGAACGCTCTGTTTCGGCGGTTGAGAGGCTGTAGTACCTATTACCATGGATTGCTCGGCGCACCATCTCTAAACGGTCTTCTACTGATGCAAGACGTCGCTCAGATTTCAGCCATGGTTGCCCAGCTGGTATAAAAATTACCTGCGCATCTAAGCGGCTTGATACCACATCGGCTACCATCATGTGCCCGCTATGGATAGGATCAAAAGTGCCACCAAATACAGCTATGTTCATGTTTTTACCATATCCATTCGAAACCACCAATGCGGATTTTGTTCCCAGATTTGATGCCAGCGCGCTCTATTACATGTCGCAGACGAGGACTGCTTATACGCCTGCCTATTTGACGGCGTACCTCAGGGTTACTGATATCACTTCCTGCCACCATACGTTCCAACCCAGGAGAATGGATAACAAAAGCCCCATCAACCTCTTCCACACTGAGACCTGTTGTCATGCCGCGCGGATGTAACTCAAGCGCTTCTTCCTTTGGAAGCTCCGGCAACGGATGTTTCTTAAGCAATTCAGCAACCTCTTCCATCAATACCTCTACACCATCACCAGTTGCTGCAGACACAAAATGCGGCTTAATACCAATGCTTTTAAACATCTTGCGCAACTCAGTCTTACGCGATTTAACATCAGGCATATCAGTTTTATTAATAGCCACTATTTGAGGTTTGTGTGACATTGAAACGTCAAAAAGCGAAATCTCGTTGTTTACAGCGATCATGTCGTCTATCGGAGACTGAGAGGAACCATCCAATAAATGCACCAATACACGTGTCCGCACCGCATGACGTAAAAAGTCATGTCCGAGTCCTTTACCTAAATGCGCTCCTTCAATCAAACCGGGAATCTCACAAATAACGAAGTGTTGTTTAGTTGTTTGTACCACACCAAGCATAGGCTCAATCGTAGTAAAGGCATAATTAGCAATTTTAGGATTAGCGGCAGTTGATGAATTTAACAAAGATGATTTACCAACATTCGGATAACCGATAATACCAACATCAGCTAATAGGCGTAATTCCAATACAATATCTCTTTCCTCTCCAACAACACCTTTTTCAGCTAATCGAGGAGTTTGATTGGCAGCAGATGCAAAATGTGAATTACCAAGACCACCTTTACCTCCACTCGCAATCACCGCACATTGCTGGTC
>WRHS01000087.1 GCA_009783135.1 Dehalococcoidia bacterium | reverse complement strand
GAACAGAATCGTTGAATTGCTGAAAAAATCAGACGCATAGTCTAACCAAGATATACCAATTAAGCCCGCGCCACTGTTTACGCTACGTGAGGAACTCGAATAACACAAAACCCCAAATCCAGCCAGCACACTTCCGGTTGTCAGCTAAATGCACAACCGTTACCGACTAGGGTTGGGGAGAGGTTTCGTTTTGTTTCTACTTCTTGGCGGCAAGAGCCGGTTCGCTGTTTTTGGGAAGGCGCCAGCCCCAATCTTCTTTAACATAGATTGCCGTGTCGCAGTGCGGGCAGACAAGCTTTGTGGTTTCACCACTTTGCTGAACCTGCGGCATAACCAGTTTCTTATCAACCTTGCAATATACCCGTTTTATCACCATTTTCATTGTTTACAATCCTTAAGCTGAATTACTGTGCCGAGAGTCCCTGTCGAACCAAATCGGCAAAAGCCTCCGGCTGGCGCACCGCCATATCAGCCAGTATCTTGCGGTTCAAATTAATATCAGCCTTCTTGAGTGCTTCCATAAACTCGCTATAGCGCATTCCATTAGCTGTGCTGGCAGCATTAATGCGTGTTATCCACAACCGGCGCATATCCCCTTTGCGGGCGCGGCGATGGGCATAAGCATAACTCAGAGAATGCAGCATGGACTCATGTGCACGGCGATAAAGGGTGCTACGAGTAGCACGCTGCCCCTTCATCATATCTAACACTTTTTTATGGCGCTGACGCGCAGTGACACCTTTCTTAACTCTAGCCAAGATAATCCTCCTTAAGCACCATTTGGGATGAGTCTCTGGATACGCGCTCTATCACGCGAACTTAACGGAATCATCTCATCAAATAGGGCTTTGCTGCGATGCGACTTATTTCGACGCAGATGGCTCTTGCCACCTTTCATGCGCATAATTTTGCCGGTACCGGTAATACGGAAACGACTGCTAGCACCTTTATGCGTTCTAACTTTCGGCATTTTACAACTCCTGTGTTTCCTCGTTTGAATCTTCTTTTGGTTTTGCCACCTTGACCGCAAGCGGGGCCAAAATAGCATGCAACCTCGCCCCCTCACGCGTCGGCTCTTTCTCTACTGCGGAAATTTCCTTGAGCGTTTCCGCCATACGCTGGATTAGTTTTATACCAAGTTCCGGATGGGTATTTTCACGCCCGCGGAACATGATAGTTACCTTTACCTTATCTCCATCATCCAATAACTTATAGGCCGTGCGCGCCTTTGCATCAAAATCATGTTCGCCAATTTTGGGGCGCAAACGGATTTCTCTTAGAAGCACAACCTTCTGGCTCTTGCGGGCCTCACGCTCTTTCTTGGTCTGGACATACTTGTACTTGCCATAGTCCATAAGGCGGCAAACCGGCGGCACAGTTGTCGGCGCTACCTCTACCAGATCGAGCCCGGCTTTTTCAGCCACCTCGCGAGCTTGATACAACGGCATGACACCCAATTGCTCGCCCTTGTCGCCCACCAGACGTACCTCCCGGCCCCGAATCATCTGGTTAACACGTAACTCTTTAATTATACTGGTAACTACCTCCGTGTAACTATCATCGTGCCGTTGTAACGGCACAATTGGGTATTATACCCCAATTTCTTTAGCTTTGTCCACAATGGCTGTATGCAACACCTGTTTGAAATCAGCAAAAGGCAAATTATTCTTCTGTTCGCCATTTCTTAAGCGCACAGAAACCGTACCGCTTTCAACTTCCTTGTCGCCGACTATGAGCATACAAGGCACGTGGCTTACCTGAGCCTCGCGTATTTTGGCATTCATGCGATCGGCACGTGAGTCCACTTTCAGGCGCACGCCAATATTTTTCAACTCGGCATCCAAGCTCTCAGCATATGCTACGTGCCTGTCAGTTACAGGAATTATGACTGACTGCACTGGGGCAAGCCATACAGGTAATGCGCCGCCGTAATGCTCCAGCAGAAAGCCTATTAGGCGCTCGTGAGTACTCAGTGGTGCGCGATGGATTATTAGTGGCCGTTCCTTGCTTCCGCTGTCGCTTGTATACTCCAGATCAAAACGTTCCGCCTGAGCAAAATCCACCTGATTGGTAGCTAGGGTAAACTCACGCCCGATAGCACTTTTAACCTGCACGTCAATCTTTGGACCATAGAAAGCTGCCTCGTCCGCTATCTCAACAAACGGGATATCGTTGGCTTGCATGACTTTGCGCACCATGTTTTCCGTTTTGAGCCACATCTCTGGGTTATTTACATATTTCTTGCCAAGCCCGGCTTCCCCATGCGTGCTAAAGCGCATAAAGTACTCGTCAATATCCAAGACATTGAAATATTCCAAGTACATGCGTATGACAGCCATAAACTCCTGCTCAAACTGCCCTTCCGTACAGTAGATATGCGCATCATTCATCTGCATGGAACGCACACGCATCAAGCCAAATAATTCTCCAGATTTCTCATAGCGGTAGCATGTGCCATACTCCGCCAGTCTGAGCGGCAGGTCGCGATAAGAACGCGGTTTACTGGCAAATATTTTATGGTGCATGGGACAGTTCATAGGCTTGATGTAATAGCTTACGCCTTCCAGTTCCATAGGCGGATACATAGAGTCAGCATAATAAGGCAAATGCCCGCTGCGCTTAAACAGCGTTTCCTTTGTGACATGCGGCGTTTTAACGCGCACGTATCCATGACGCAATTCCATATCCTTTGCCAGCTTTTCAATTTCCTCAATCATGGCGCCACCATTAGGCAGCCACAGCGGTAGACCGGGCCCTACGTCATCATCAAACGTGAATATTTCCATTTCACGTCCCAGTTTACGATGGTCGCGTTTGGCGGCTTCTTCCTGTTGCGTTATGTAATCATCCAAATCCTTCTGAGTATCAAAAGCCGCACCATAGATACGCTGCAGCATGGGACGATGCTCATCACCGCGCCAGTACGCGCCGGCTATGCTTGTAAGCGTAAATACCTTTATTTCGCCGGTTGCCGCAACATGCGGACCACGGCATAAATCCACAAATCCCCCCTGCCTGTAGATACTGATATTATCGCCTTCGGGGATTTCATCCAAGAGTTCCAGTTTATAAGGCTGTTCGGACATTATTTTACGGGCTTCGTCTTTGCTGACGTCTTGTTTTATAAACGTCAAATTCTGCTTGATAATCTCCCGCATCTTTTGGGTAATAAGCGGCAGGTCTTCCGGCGTCAAAGCACGCGGCAACTCAAAATCATAATAAAAGCCATTTTCAATAGCAGGACCAATACCAAAGCGGGCATCCGGAAATAGTGTCTGCACCGCCTCAGCCATTATATGCGCCGCAGAATGCCGCATGGTTTCAAGCCCATTGCTCTCTTTATGCATATCCATTTTCCGTACTCCCCAAGACAGACAAAAACC
>WRHS01000086.1 GCA_009783135.1 Dehalococcoidia bacterium | reverse complement strand
ATATCACAGTGGAGGCAGGCGGTGTGGGCGGGCTTCCCGCGCCGGGTGTGGCGTTCGGTGCGACCATCGGCGCGGACATGATATGCGATATGGCAACGCAGTTTGACTTCTACGACGGTGGCGGGTTAGACATTTGCTTTTTGGGTGGGTTGGAAGCCGATATGCAGGGCAATGTGAACGCGCACAAACTACCCGGCGGTTATGCCGGGATTGGAGGGTTTGCCAATATCACCCACGCCACCAAGACGATTGTGTTCTGCATGAGCTTCAATACAAAAGGGCTTGTGGCATTGGACGAAAACGGCAAAATCCTCGTTGCGAAGGAAGGGTCCATACCAAAATTCAAAAAGGAAATCTCAGCCATCAGCTTTTCGGGTAAAAACGCTCTAAAACGCGGTCAGCGGGTGTTGTATATCACCGAGCGCTGCGTGTTCGAGTTGACCGAAAAGGGGTTGACTTTGAAAGAGATATACCCCGGCATTGATGAAGATCGGCAAATCCGGGGGATGTTGGATTTTCATGTTGAAAGGAAGTAATGAGATTGCGACCGCAGCAAACGAAATGAGCGGGCTGTCCAAGTCAAACAAAACAGGAAGCATGATAGCTTGAAAATGCAGGAAATCAACTGACAGGGGCATACTTTATATCCCATCTTTTTGCATAGCTTTCGACCGGAGACCCCGGAGCGCAATAAATAACCAGATTTCGATTGCAACCTGAAAAAGATGAATATATTTCATCTTTTTCAAAAAATTCAATACGCCCCGCACAGACCTCGTCATATATGACCGTCGAACTATTGTGAATTGTGAGGCTCGTCAAGTTTGAACAACCGTGGAATGCCCTGCAACCAATTACATCAACGCTGTAGGGGACCGAGATGCAAGTTAAACTTGCGCAGTTCTCAAAAACACCTGCGCCGTCTGCTTTTTCTCCTATAGATTTTACGCCATTTGGAATACATATGTTTGATAAATTAGCGCAGTTTTTGAATGCTCCTGATAAAATAGTTTTGACAGTATTACTCAGTTTCACATTAATCAGGTTCGTGCAATCACTGAATGCTAAAAAACCAATGGTCTCCACTTTGTCACCAATCGTTATGGCACTGAGATTTTTACAATTTTCAAAAGCTCCCTCCGCAATGAGTTTTACCAACTGCCCCTCAATTTCCGAAAGTATCACAACATCGCCGATTACTCTTGGACTCCTTGATACTTGTGTTATCCCAACTCTTTCCGATTTATAATACTTGTAAACAACACCATTTATTTCTTGCGTTTTACCAAGTAAACCCATTTTGAAAACCTCCTAAAGCGGTTTCGATCTTACACTATTATATTATACACTCGTAAATCATTTAACGCCAAGAATGTTTTTAATTTCCAGCAATATGCACGTAAATCCAATTGTCATTTGTGCGCTATGCGGACACCCCATACAGAATAGAGTGGTACGACTATATAACAGCAGTATTGTAATCCAACCACAAATTGTGTAAAATGAATAGGTACTTTGGTTTTATCATTGTATATGCCCTTGCCGGTGGATCTGAGAGAGGAGCTGATTTCAGATGGAAAGAATGTGGTTTGGAGATGCACAACTGAAGTATTGGAATAGTTGGATTGTTGCTGTAAATGTTAGTAGGGGCGAGGATAACAAAGCCTATGGTGATATTTATTTTGTAACCCAAAGCAGGGACGAGGCTTATGAAAAAGCCCTTGAGTTAAAAAAAGCGGGAAATATGGGTCACATCACTGTTATGGAGAGTGATGGTGATCCACGATATGTCGGGGGACTTGAAGTGTGTCGCCAATAATCGTTAAGTTCACACCGCGTTCAACAGGACGTGTTGAATTGGCTATTGATGTAATGACTGCAGATAGATTGTCTTTTGAGTCGGTTTTATTTAAGCTTGACACCGGTTCAGAATTCACGACTCTAAGCAGCAAGGATTTAGATCTTTTAGGATACACAGTTGCTTTTTTGCAGTCATGTAAAGTTTATGGTAACGCCTCGTCTGCAGCGGGAAATGTAGTCTTACAGTACATTGATGACGTCTCAATAAAGCTTGGCGATAGGGAAATTCAGGGATGCCGGGTTTTCTTTGCGCGTGGGTCGCAGTTGCACAGCTTATTTGGAAGTGACATTCTGAGATACTTCAATTATTCTGTAAACTATGACACAGGCGAATTACAAATGAGCTTAGCAGCGAAAGCCCCAAAACTCGCACAAGGAGAGCCGCAGTTGCACATTTATTCGCTTAACCAAGCGGACGGTGACGATACTGCACACTAACATAAAGCTTCATGTGCTTAAAAGCAGATTTTTACTATATGTGCTTTGACCGCATCTACGCCCCGCTAACTTATATATTCTATATTTGTCAGATATAAAGGGTCAACCCGCCATCTTTAGCGGGCTGACCCTACTTTCGTGTTAGCTATTTAAAAAAACTAATTGCAATATTATCCATGCCCTGATAGAATGGGAGAACACTCAAGAGAACAGAATACGTGGCAGCCAAGGGAGTGGTACGAACACTCCCCCGGCCTATGCAGGATGAGTACAACATCCCACACAGCAGAAGTTACTGCACCGGGTACATTATAACTTGTTTCATATTCAGGAGCAAGGTATTATGTTGTGCATGACGAACGCGGCGTTTGGGAAACCTCCCTGCGCCGCCTTTTTGTTCTCTGGGAGGGGCGCTCTCGGAGGGCTGTAAAAGGTCCTCCGAGGGTGGAAAGCCGGGATCTTATGTATTAAGAACTGTACGCTAATAAGGAGAATTTAGGATGAAAAAGCGAATTCTAACAATCGCATTTGCGCTTCTTTTGGTAACAGGTATACTCCATAACTTGCAACCTTATGCGATAGCATCGGAAAGCCCGTCATCTTGGGCAATCGATGGCGTGAGTAACGCTATCGCCGAGAATCTTGTTCCGGCGTCGCTACAATCAAATTACTCGCAAGCAACGACCCGCGCTGAGTTTTGCGCACTCGCTGTAACATTATACGAAACTGTAACTGGCAGGGTCATTACTGAACGCAGCAGTTTTAACGACACTAATGACGTCAATGTTGAAAAGATGGCAGCGGTTGGCGTGGTAAATGGCACAAGCCCGGGTATGTTTACTCCCGGAGGTCAATTGACACGCGAACAAGCCGCGGCAATGCTATCACGATTGGCAGGAGTGCTAGGGATTCCTCTCAAAACAGGGTTGCTTGCTTTTGCCGACAAAGCCAGTGTTTCATCATGGGCTACCGTGGCAGTAGGGCAGATGCAGGCGACCGGCATCATGGGCGGGGTCGGCAACAATATGTTTTCGCCAAAAGCGTCTTACACAAGAGAGCAGAGCATTATTACAATACTGCGGTTGTATGAGTTTATTACAGAAAGCGGAATCGATCCGTCTGCGCTGTACAATAATAAGTATA
>WRHS01000085.1 GCA_009783135.1 Dehalococcoidia bacterium | reverse complement strand
AATTTCTTACAAGCGTGTACGTATCTTTTGCTTTGAAGCCCTCATACTCTCCGAATTTTTTATACTCGGCAAATTCCTCTGGAGTGATAAAACTTTCTATGGGGTGATGCGCTTGTGAAGGAGCCAGATATTGCCCTAGCGATAGCAGTTCGCATCCTACTTGCCTTAGGTCGCGCATGACACCAATTACCTCATCCTGCTCTTCCCCAAGTCCCAGCATAAGCCCTGATTTGGTGACTGTGGTAGGGTCTATTTCTTTGGCTATCCTGAGTACGTCAAGGGAACGTTGGTAGTTTGCCATCGGTCTAACAGAAGGATAAAGCTGTGGAACAGTTTCTAGGTTGTGAGCGAACACCTCAGGATTTGCCTCTGCTACGATTCCTATTGACTCTGCGCTTCCTTTGAAATCCGATACCAGCACTTCAACACGTATGCCGGGAAGCATTGCGTGCAATTGCCTGACTGTTTCGGCAAAGTGCTCTGCCCCGCCGTCCGGCAGGTCGTCACGGGTAACACATGTGATTACCACATAGTTAAGCCCAAGTTGTCTGACTGCCTCAGCGATGCGTTGAGGCTCATCGGTTTCCAGCGCAAGAGGTACACCTTTATTCACTGCGCAGAAAGTGCAATTACGCGTGCAGATGTCGCCCAAAATCATGAAAGTGGCTGTTCCTGCTGAGAAACACTGCCCTATGTTGGGGCAGTGGGCTCCCTCGCACACAGTGTGTAACCTGAGGTCAGAAAGCAGCTGTCCTACCCGGCGCATTCCCCCCGCTCGCGGTAGTTTTTGTTTAAACCAAGCTGGCAGTGTTTGACTCAATGGGAACACCTTAATATTAATCCGTTTGGCATTTGGTGCATATGTGCTTTAGGTTTTCCTGTGAAATATAGTTTAACTCAAAACAGAAAAATTCGGCAAAGGCTTGCTCCATCCTTGGTAGTACCTCAGCGACAGTGACGGGGGAATCAAGTTCTGCTTCAATGGAAGTTGCCGCGCAGCCCTCTATTCCGCATAGGTTGATGACATCAAATGAGGTAAGGTGGGGATTTACGTTTAGAGATAATCCATGCGTGCTGATGTTTAATCGCATTCTTAGCCCGATTGCAGCGATTTGTTTGCCTGTAACCCATACCCCTTGATGTTCGGATGAGAGTTCCGCAGGGATACCATAACTTTTTATCACGTGTAAGGCTATCTCTTGCATGCCTGTGATGTAGTTGCGTGGCCCTATTTGCCGTACATTGATAATCGGGTGCACCACAATCTGCCCCGGGCAATTAAAAGTTGCATCACCGCCGCGATCGGAGTCGTAGTATTCTATACCGCGACGCGAGAGTTCTTCTTTTGGTAAAAGAATATTTTTGGTATTACCAAATCTACCAAGTGTAACAGTTGGCGGATGCTCAAGCAGGAGTAGTGTATCTCCAATTTTTTCTTTATGCAGCAATTGAAGCAATGCATGTTCATACCTCATGGCTTCTGGAAAGGAAATTAATCCCAACCTGCATACTTGGCAAAGTTTTTTTATTGTTTGCTCCGTCACGACACTATACCGGCTTATGCTAGAAGCCAGTCAGGGTGTATTTGAACATTGCTGACAGCCAAAGTCCTGTCAAAATTAAAAATACGCCTGAGAAGTAGCGTAGCGGTGTAGCTATTCTTTCCATGATTTTGGTGGCTCTGCTCAATCCGAGCCCTAACATTGCTGCTATCATTGGCGTTACGAACCCGATGGCGAAAATTACAAGAATGATTATACCTTCCAAAACGTGACCGCGCAGAGCAGCCAGCCCCAATACGACTGGCATTTGCAATGGTGCGCAGGTAGTAGCGCAACTGGCGGTTGTTAATCCTACGGTAGCTCCCAGAGCAAGCGCTCCCCAAGTGCCACCGGGGAGTTTCTCAACGGCAATTTTAAAAGAGGGAAGACGTATTGGAAGCAGGTTGAGAGCTAACAACCCTAAGAAGATAGATATCACACCGAGTACTTTTTTAACGTAAAAACCGAGATGTTTGGCGGAGTCTATAAAATTGCCACCAATGAAGCTAATGGCCGCTCCAAGTGCCCCAAGAATTATTATTGTGGAAAGAGCGAAAGCGCCTGCGGTCATTAATAACCGGCGTGTTTGATGCGTTTTACTTGAGCCGGTATAGCCAAGTATTACCAGCATTGCGGGTAGTCCGCTACACTTAGCAGTGGAAATCGCTGCGGTTAGCCCAAAGAGAAAAGAAGCTACCAACAGCGTGATGCCGAAAGTCTGTCCATAGAGAATATCTTGTATCCATGCTTCCATGTTATAAGACTCCTTTTGTGCTAGTTTCTGAAGAATTTGCGTTCAACGTAGTTTTCGTAAATGAGTTCCGATGTAACGTTTTCTTTCATAGTTACAGTGAATAATTGTGAGGCTTCTGAATAATATCTTAGCCTCACACTTGGGGAGGTAATTGAGTCGTCCTGCGGCAGCATAAAAACGCCCACATAAATTTTATCGGATGAACGTATATTGTTGGCTGCTGCCACTGTGATTGCGGTAACTGAATCGTTTAATGTGGCGTCACCGCAGGGTATGATTATGAGAACCAAATTATTGTTGGAATTCCAAGCCTCTTGAATCTCATTTATGGAAAGAGGCGCTTCACCTGTGTAAGCAGGAGGCGCTGTCCACTGAATGAGTCGATCGCTGGTTTTACGTTGCGACTCGTAGGCGATTGACGAGAAGACTATAAGTATTGTGGTGACTAACACGATGGCGGCTGATACTGCTGTTTTCCATGATGGGCGCTTTTTGATTTGACTGGGCTGCAGTTCTTCATTGGTAGTGGGAATGGTGTTTTCTGTCTGTGAAAGGTCTTCACTCATATCAAAAACTCCTTTCTTGTGTTTTTGTGGTGTTTAACTATTTGCGTATACGTTCACACTTGATGCCGCCACGGTTTGGGTTATTAAGCCTTTCAACATCTTTGTATGTCTCGGGATTTTTTTTCATTGCGATGCTGACTGCTTTGAGCAAGTGATAACGAAAACTTTTGGCATCAGTATCACCAAGCGAGTATAGTGTATAAAGCCCATCGGTGCGCATTTTCAGGAACCCTGCATCGTTGAGAATCTTGAGGTTGCGCGAGGCGCGTGTTTGGGATATATCCAAAGCCTGCATAATCTCACAAACACAACACTCCTGAATGGTCAGTACGTTAAGGATATGTAGACGTGTCTGGTCTGAAAGTGCTTGCGTTGCCCGTGTGAATTTGTCCATTGGTCTTTTCTACGACTCCAATGCTTTTTTAAGCTCTTCGTATTTAGGGTAGCGTTGCTGTGAGATGATTTCTCCATCAATCATTATCAGTGGCAGGATGCCAACACCTTTATTTTTAATCATCACCAGCACATCCATACTCTTGCGGAAAACATCCAACCCGCTTGACATATTGGCTCTCATAATTTCCAAG
>WRHS01000084.1 GCA_009783135.1 Dehalococcoidia bacterium | reverse complement strand
ATCTTTAAAAGCAGGTGAACCAAAGTTACAAAAACCAACGTGAATAAAAGGGTGTAGAAAACAGGCTCGCTGTCGTTCCCTGCAATGGCTGCTGCGATAGCAACCACATACATAACTATGCTCATTCCGACAGAGTCTGTTTTTTGTTTGATTAAAATGTTGCGCTCGTCTGTTTCAGAAATATAAAGCCTTTTAAGCCGCTCAGGGTCGCGAATTGCCATTATGTATTTTGTAACGGAATAACCCAAAATTATTATGATAGACGCGACAATTATTAATTGCACTTGACCTATGTTGACATTCCAATATGGGTCATTACGCTTCCTTGTGGTGACTTGTTGAAGTAAGTACAGCATCGCACCACATGTTATAATCAGCCATACGGCATGCAGCAATACCCTGTCTACTATCTTTCTCCGAAAATTGTCCATTTATAGTATCTCCACGTCTGAAAAATCAAAAACTTCCTCTATGGATTTGCCAAAGAATTTCGCTATTTTATAGGCGAGTGCCAGCGAGGCTGTATATTTCCCGACCTCAATGGATGTGATGGTTTGCCGTGTAACGCTAACGGCTAAAGCTAGCTCTTCCTGAGAAAGCTTTTGCTGCTTTCGTAACTCCGGTATTTTAGTTTTCAATATTTGCTCTTCCGCAATAATGTGTTGTTAGTCAAATAGTATAGTTCACTTTGCAAAAAATGTCAAGTATACTTTGCAAATACTTGCGTAGAACGCAGAAAATGATATGGCTGTCTGCCTCCAAACCGGCGAAACATATTTGTCGCGAAACTCATGTGGCGACAGCCGGCATTCATGCAAGGAAAAATGTCGGAACGTAAAAATTAGTCTTGGGTCAGGCGGAAAAACATGAATATCCGTGAAAAATAAAATCACATTTTATTTTTCACGGATATTACGCGAGAAGCAAGTGTCTAGCGCAACTGTGTGCTGACATAATCCTCAAAGCATAACTGCATCAGAATATATGTAATATTCGCTTTTAGTAAGCTGCCGCATGGCGTAAAGCCGCATTTTTGGAAACATTTAATGGCGCGCATGTTTTGCTCTTGTGTTTTGAGATGCAAGCGGCGCATTCCAATGTTGTGAAATGTATAACCAGCCAGTGTTTTGAAAGCATCCTCGCCATATCCCTGCCCCCAATAACACCGGTCACCGATGGTGATGCCAAGTTGTGCCTCGGAGTTATCCCAATCGATGTCATAAATGGTGCAGTTTCCTATATGACAACCGTCGGATATAGTTTTGATGGATAACCACACGCGCGACGGACGGGCATCATCCTGCGTGCTTTTGAATTGTGTAACGTACTGGACGAAAGTTCCTCTTATCGTAGGGAGTCCGTTGAGTGCGGCAAGTTCGGCATCTTTGCCCCAGATGTAGTCCTGCGGGGCATCAGACCTGGATTTGGGGCACAGGCATATTCTCTTGCCGCTAATTGGCGTATGGTTCATCGAATTCAAATAAATCTTTGGTGGCGGGAACGTCAATGGAGCCGATTTCAGCCAAGGCTTGCTCTGCGGCATCCCGTATGGCCTGACTTTTATGCTGCAGCATTAATTGCAATTGCTGTTTGGCTTCTTTACCGCCAATCTTGCCAAGTGCGCATACAGCGGACATTTTTACCTCAGTATCGCTATCTGCCGTGAGCCCAATTAGTCGCGGTACTGTGGACATTTCGCCGATTTCACCTGCTGCTGTGGCGGCCTCATAACGCATCTCCGGCTCTGCATTATCCATTTCATTCAGTACTGTTGGCAGCCATAACTGGTCGCAATTGCGCCCCATGGCGTAGACGGCGCTGATGCGCATGCGCTGCTCCTGCCCGCGATATGCCTCCCAAATGCATTGCGTCACATCCGGCATACTAAGCGGCGCGATTGCCTCCAGCGCGCGACGGCGCACGTCTAGCGGTTCTGCGGCGTTGCGGATGATGCCCAGCAGTGTTTGCGCGATGCGACTGCGATTCTCTGCAGAGATTTTCTGGTGTTCCGCCAGCATGGAGAAGCGTTCCAACGCAATGGCGGCAGCGCAGCGTACTGGGGTGGACGGATCCTGCTGCACCAGCCTCAGCAATGGCGGTAAAAGCGACGGATTGCTATTTTCCCACAATCCTTCCAAAGCTGCTTTACGCACGGAATCGTCCATGCAATAGAGGGCTCCGCGATAGATGCGGTCAAAATTGAACTCGACATTGCTTTTGGTGAGTTCTTCCAAGCGTGATAATATCTGGCACTTGCGCTCCGCGGGGATATTGTCCCAAGTGGCTTCAAACTCGACTATTTCATCGGCACTTAGATCAGAAAGTTCGCCCAACTCGGCATTGGACAACTCAATGCTGTCATCTCCAATGTGTGCCAGTATGCTGGACAGTGGCATGCTTTGCTGAAACGCGTAAGCGTCATCATCACTCATCGCTGTCTTGGTCGTCCTCGTCGCTCTCCCAAATGGGTTCGGTGAAATAGTCGATATACTCCCCCATTGCTTCGGCGGCAATCTGTTTCATTTGTTCACGTACCGCCACTGCTGCAAGCATAAGTTCGGCATGGTCAATTTTGATGTTCAGAATTTTTGACAATGCCAACATGACGGCCAGTGAAGCTATAGGGTTATGCAGGCGCGTGGCATAGTTTGGCACCTCGCCCAACAGGCAGGCGCCCTCCATATTGCGCTCTTTGGCAACCCCAAGCAGGATGCCATTCATTCCGGCAATTTGTAAATTTCCGCCACCTATCATGCTATGGGGCGCTAACTCTTTCACCACATCAACGCTTGTTCCCACACCCCACACTTTGGGATCTTCCGTGTGGTGTATGCGCGTTATGGCAGCGGCGCAGGTATAAATGCGCCGCACCTTGAAATGCTCGGCAGCATCAACGATGCAATTGGCAAGGTCATAGCCGTTGGTGTTTGGTTGGGCCTCTCCGATGAACAGGATTAGGTCATTGCCGCCGGGGTTCTTCCAGTAGAAGAAGCGGCTTTGGGGGAACTGAGGCTCTTCAACAATATTGTTGCGCACCATAACGCCTATGGGGTCAAAGAAGTATGGTGCGTTCACCTCAGCCAGTTCCTTTACCTCAAGTTTACGTGCGATATAGGTGGCAACAATCATAGCCACGTTGGCTATTCCAGGCCAAGCGGCAATCATGGTGGGCTCCTTCAGTTTAGGGCGCGCTCGTATTTTTATAATATCTTTTATGACACTCATTGCCTTGATTATACAATAATGCAGCGCCGGATGTCTTGAGTGCGCCTCGCATCACAAAAAAGCACTGAAAAAGAGAACGTTGAATCAAACCAAAGCAGCACCGAAATCTTCCTCACAAGAGACGCTTATTTGCTGGAAACGGAAAGCGCCGGAAAACAAAGAGATGGCGCGAAAAGCTGCCCCCCAAGCCAATGCCCGTCGCATCCGACGGCGGCGATGTTTT
>WRHS01000083.1 GCA_009783135.1 Dehalococcoidia bacterium | reverse complement strand
AGCTATGCAATCATAAGCTGCAGTGGCAAATCATACGAACATCCGCATAGTGTGACCTTAGATAATTTGGCTGTGATGAATATAGGTATTTACAGAACCGATTTAAACGGCACTATCATTTTCACAACGGATGGAACTGAAATAACTGTATCATTTGAAAAAGGCACTGTGGGATAGGACTATTTTGATAATCGTTGATAGGATAGAGTGAGATATAGTCGTCTGTGAAATTGACGGCGTGATGACAGAGGTTCCGTTATCCAAAATGAGCGGTCGCGTGCGCGAGGGCGATATGCTAACAGACAACGGCAATGGTTTATTCACTGTCGATGCCGCAGGCACAGCGCAGCGCAGGGAAGCTATTTCAGATAGGTTTGAGCGCCTAAAGGCACGCCAGAAAAAAACAGAGTAGCCAAAAGTCATGCGCAGTTTTTATAGACCCATGCCAAGAACTGCAAAATTCTAAACGACAGGTTTGCCGTATCTGTTGACATACTCGCATGATACATCCGGCACTTCCGCACGCGCGGTGCTGCTTCTTGCATCAGACTGTGCAACATGAGACTCTTTCGGCTGGTTTTTCTCCAAACTGTTTTGTCCTGCAGTTGCATCAGCAGAACACTCAGATGCTTTACAGGCGCTGTATGAAGCCTTTTTTATGCTGATATGGAAAGGTATGGCCTCTTCATCTACAGCCTTGCGCAAAAACACATTGAGTGCAGTGCTCATGTTCATTCCAAGACACTCGAACAACACCTCCGCCTGTTCCTTAAGGGCTTTGTCAACACGAATGGTTACACGTACGTCACGGCCGGTATTTTCAGATATTGTCATTTTCAACTCCTTTAGATAAATTCTTTTTACTGCAATATATGCGCATATAAGCAGCCATTGTATGAATATTATACATACGCACGGCAACTTTTGCCAATTATTTTTTGCTATTTTAGGCGTGAAAAAACTTAGAATTCCCGAAAATTAGTAAGTTTTTCACCTGCTTTTTATGCTGCTAATGCCAAATTAATGCCACGGATTCCTTCAATTTTCTGCCTAGATTGACTGCTTTGGCGAAAATTTAATGCCAAACGGGCAGCTTATAGTGCCAGCGGCATTGTTAACAATCCGAATGATTGGGCAAAGGAAAATAACCAGCCTGACTATATACTGAAATTGTTATTATCAGTCATTACAGTGAGTTTGAAAACCATGGAAATTGTTGAGAAGCTGCCGATTGTAAAATGGGATGAAGCAAGCTAATTTTTCATAATTGAGCTAAAGATTGATCATGCGATAAAACAAAAAAGAGGGGTGACGAACTGCCCCTCTTTTGCATATATGCAGCCCCTTGTTATTCGACAGCAGCCAATTGGAGTTCGTTTTTGAGCGCCGTTTGTAACAGTTGCGAGAAATTTACTTTTGCTGCAACTGCTCTTTCGTTGAGCCATGATGGTAAGACAAGAGTTTTATTTACCAAACGCGTCTCGTGCCAGCGTCTGTAATCGTCTGTATCAACAGAAATGAGAGCAACAAACTCTTTGCCTTCCGTCTTTATCGCATCCTGCGCGGTCGGTGTGGGAATCTGTTCTCCATCCACCTCCATATCATACAAAGCACCGCACAGAAAATCCTCAGCATTCTCTACGCCGTCTGATAGTGTTTCGCCTTGAGTCGCGCCCTGATTGATATCAGGAAACCAAATACTATAGCCGCCTTCTTCCTCTGGATGGAAAACTGCAGAATAAATGTACTTCATTTTGTATCTCCTTTTGAGCCAAATTTAAATATTTGCCAGCCCCAACGATTTCTTAATGCTGGCTAATGTTCCAGCTTTAACCTGCTGCGTCCAGTGGCGCAAAACTCGAGCCTTGCCGCCAGTTGCAGGGTTGAAGTAAACATCGTGCCCTGTGCCATGATGGTGAAATATACAACCTTGCTTTACTATTCTTTTAACCAACTCTGCGTTTGTCACCGCTTTTTCTTATCTCAATTCTCTTAGCAAATTTACCACGTGTTGTACCACTTGTCAAACAATTTGTGCCTAATCAAACAAATGGTTTGCATATATGCAGCCCCATGTTATTCGTAATCCATCCCCAGGTCTTTTGCCAGCGCTCGTCCTATGGCACTACAAAGTCAATTCCCAGTAGATTAGTTTGTTTCTCGTAGCCATACATCACAGCGCTAAACATTCAATCTTATGACAGCAATCTTTTGTCTCATAAATTGTCCAATGCGCCAAAACAGCAGCAATTGCATGATAACAGACGCCTTTTATCACACATTTACAACTTCTGTCATCCATTATCAGCCTCAAGCAGAATTTCAAGCACAAAAGTTCGTCTTTGGTGTATCATTAACGCAGGAGGGCAACGCCATGATGTTTTATGAGGATTTACCTGAAGAGATTGCCGAGTTATTCCCAATGGATGATATCATCATGCCGCACCTTGTGCGCTCAGTAATTTATGGCGGGTGGGACGGGTTGGAACCGACGCAACAGCGATTGCTGACCAAAAAGATGCACTTAATGCAGGACCCGAAACAACGTGCTCTGGTCGCAGTGTTTGAGGTATCAAAAGCGCTGCTAAACCAACCGCCAGAGGATATCATTTATTAGCACAAAAAATCAGCGCACGGACAAAAACACGCCGTGCGCTAAAATTACAGCATCAAGCCAAAGTGCTTTATTCAAATCTGGCAGTGTTGGTTTTTGGTGGTGAATAACCTTGTTGAATCCAAGCTGTCCAGCCGCCACCCAATTCCGCAACGTGAGTGTATCCTGCCTGCACAAGCGCGGTAGCAGCCGCAGGGGTACGCGTGGCAGTTGCACAGTAAATAGCAACGCGCGCATCCTTATCATCCGGAAAAAGATTCAAATTGTCCGCAATTTCACTTGCTTTAATCCATTGATCCGTGCCAGTGATTTCACCCAAGTACGCCTCATCCACAACAACCAAAAAGACATCGCCGCTGGTGAATGTTCTAAATTGATTAGGAGTAAGCCTCCAATAAGTCCCGCCTTCAACCTCCATGGGAGTGCCCTGCATATCACTGGTCGGAGATGTGGGCTCAGATGAGACTGGGGTGTTTTCACATGCACTTCCGACCGCAGCAGCTAGTGCTGTGATAAGCATCACCGAAACCAACATAAAACGTTTCATAACTTGTTCCTCCGCAAAATTGGTTGTCTTATATTATACACCCTTAACGGTTGTGCCATAACACAACGATTATTGGCATCTAGATTATTGGCATCTAGCCGACTTTTTTGATGATTTGCAGCCCCAAAAGTGCACCACCCAGCACACAGGAGCCGAAAACCCAACCATTCAGCCCAAGGGACGGCACGGCCGAGAAAAAACCACCTACAGTACAACCTGATGCCAAACCAGCGCCATAACCCATCAGCACACCCCCAAGCAACACTCTGGGATAGACCGACTTTTGACGCGGTAGGCGCAATTTGAAGTCGCCTGATATCATAGAAGAGCAAAAAGCACCCAGCATCAGCCCTCCGGCTAGCATCAACCCCCAGGTCAACTGACCCGGCGCAGCAGCAACCACTCAGCTGCCCGGCATCGTCCCTAGCGGTGCGGCAGGCAAATGCACCATATCCAACACAACCTGCGTCCAGCGCATAACCTCGCCGGTGAATCCGCACGGGCGCTCGGCTGAGGCATATATCCAAACATTGAAAGCACCAAATATTACCCCGCCAAGTGCCAAAGGCCAGCCTTTTATGAATATAGCCTTTGGCAAAGAGGCAAAACGGGC
>WRHS01000082.1 GCA_009783135.1 Dehalococcoidia bacterium | reverse complement strand
GCCTCCGGCGCCTGTAGTGAAAGTACCAGCCGGACTAACATTACAACTGGTATAGTTATTGGGGGCTGGTCAGTGCCATCTGAAATATATAAGCACGAAAATTTTTGACTGAGGAGTCGGGAGGCGAAGAAAACAGTTTTACAAAAATATTTTGCATGATATCTTCCGATAATGCCTTATCCCACGTGATGCGGAAAATTATCGTGTATATAGGCGTCTGCAAGTCTTGATACAATTCGTCGAATGCATTTTTATCACCATTGCGTATAGCGCAAAATGTATTTGCCAACTCGCTATTGTTCACTGACAAAAAACTCCTCTATAACCTATGACAAAAAACACCACCATTTTATTGGTCGTTTAAAGCAATTTTTATACGAGTATATAACATATGTTAAAGCGCCCATATCCTTCTTGTGATGGTTTCCGGATGCTTTTCGGCGCAGATACAAGATGCGCTCTGATATAATACACAGTGTTATGCCGCAGAGTATCCGTGTTAGCATTGAAACGCTGGGTTGCAAACTAAACCAAGCGGAGTCTGAAACACTGGCGCGACAACTGATAGCGCTTGGATGCCGTATTGTGCCGCCGTCTGAGCAACAAGACGTGTATATTCTCAATACATGCACTGTCACACATATCGCAGACCGCAAGGTAAGACATTTGTTGAGGCTTGTCAAGCGGCGCAATCCACGGGTTTTTGCAGTGGCTATCGGCTGTTATGCCAATCGCGCGCAAGTGCTGTCGTCTGAGCTGAAAATAGACTTAGTGCTTGGAAATGACGCCAAACAGAATCTTCCTGAAATCATACGTGAAAGTTTTGCACTTTCATGCGAAGGCAAACAAGTTTTAACCTTAAGCCGTACGCGTGCCTTTGTAAAGGTACAGGACGGGTGCAATGGGCATTGCTCTTATTGTATCGTGCCGCTGGTGCGAGGAAGTGAAAAAAGTGTGCCTGTGCAAGACGTTTTATCTGAAATAAGAAAGCGCGTTGAAGAGGGTTATCGCGAGGTGGTTCTAACCGGCACAGAGATAGGTTTATATTCCGCAGATGGGCAGGAAATAAAAGGGCTGCTGCGGCAAATACTATCTGAAACTGCCATTGAGCGGATGCGAGTATCTTCATTGCAGCCGCATGAAATTACGCCTGAGTTAATAGCGTTGTGGTGCAACCCCCGCTTGTGTCAGCATTTCCACATCTCGTTGCAGAGTGGCGCTGACAGTGTGCTCAGGCGCATGAGACGTGCTTATAATACAACGGGTTATAGAAGCGCGCTCGCGCTTATAAAAAAGAGCATACCACAAGCGGCGATTACTACTGATATTATTGTGGGATTTCCGGGTGAAACTGATGATGAGTTCCAACAGACTGTAGATTTTTGCCGCGGTGCCGCTTTTGCGCGCATTCATGTGTTCCCTTACTCAGCCCGCCCGAAAACCGAGGCTGCAGCCATGCAAGATCAAGTCTCAACGGTTGTCAAAAAGGAACGCGTGCGCATTATGTTGGCACTGGCAAAAGAAGAAGCCGAGGCGTTTCGCCTGCGTTTTATAGATTACGACTTGCCGGTGTTGTGGGAGCAATGCAAAGACGGTGTTTTGAGCGGCTATTCGTCGCAGTATAATCGCGTTTATGCGGATGGCGGAGAATGTCTACCCAATACCATTAGCTATGTTAAGCTGCTTAGGGTATACAAAGATGGTCTTTGGGGTGAGATTATAAATGATGAGCAGGGGAAATAGGCAAAGCACTTTTTTGGGTGCTGCATCTGATGCATTTTTGACATATAATGTGTTTGAGTACAAGGAGAAAGGATTTCAAAATGATATACACAAGCGAGGAAAGTGAAAAGCAGGCAGCAGTTCAAACGGCCAATATGATGCTGGCAGCTGCGAGAACGGCACCAAAGGCGTGCGGTGTGGACTTGATTGAGTCAATCATCTTGGATTGTGAGGATAAGGCAAGGCTAACAGCAACCATGAGGGAGATGGGTGAGGGCGGTAAGACATTCTTCATTCGCGACGCAGCCAACATAGATGCCTGCCACTGCGTTGTAATTATCGGCACGAGCGTCGAGCCTCGCGGGTTGAACTGCGGATTGTGTGGCGCTGACGACTGCGCTGCTGCCTCAAAAGATGGCGTTTCCTGCGCCATGTCGGTTAACGACCTTGGAATAGCAGTTGGCTCGGCTGCAGCTAAGGCGATGGATTGTCGCATGGACAACCGTATCATGTTCAGCGTTGGCATGGTGGCGTTAAAGCTGAAGTTGTTTTCAGATAACGTGAAAATATGTTTTGGTATCGGGCTTGCCGCAACAGGGAAGAACGTGTTTTTCGACCGCCCTGCGTTTAACTGTCCTTCTTAAAGCTGGCACCATTGCCGAAGTTCCATGCCCCGCTGCCGGCACCAATCTCAAAGTGTAATTTGGCGATGCCCAAATCCAAGGCAAATCCGTCGCCGGTAATATCTTTGACAGATGCTGTTGTGGTTCCGTCCTGCGCATAGCAAAATATGACAGGCTGCCTATTCACTGCGGATGGTGCCATCTGAACGGCTTTCATGCCGCATAAAAACCACTCCGGAACTGCATCGGATGACGTATGCATCTGTTCTATGGTTTTTGTTTTACGATGAACAATACCGCGGATGAGTTTTTCTTTTAAACCAAATTTAAGTGATACATTTCCTATTGCAATGGCACAGATAACGCTTTCGTTTTCACGTAAATCAAACGGGCAGGATGCGCGATGAAATGATCCGCCTACCCAGCATGTGCCTAACCCGAGCGCTGTTGCGTGAAGCACCAGCAACTCACCATAGTAGCCGAGTTTTTCGGTATTGATTAAGTCGGTTTTGTCGCCTATTAGGCCGACATAGTTTTGAACGCCGGAGAACATGCCGTAACTTTTGCGCAACCCATTAAACGCAGCCCCATTCCCTAAAACAAGACGCATATCCAAGTTCTCTTTGGCGGAGTATTCTGCGATAAATGCCTGCAGCTTTGCCGTAATGGACTGATCCAGCGGTGATGCCAGAAATTTGCGGCGTGAGCGACGGGATTCAATTGCGTTTTGAAGTGTCATCATAGGATTTGATTTCCTCCCCAAAATATAGGTTACCACAGAAGCATTGGTCAGGCTATTTACGAAAACCTGAGAATAATCAACTCATTTCAAGCATAAGTTATTGGCGCGCCTGGTGGGATTCGAACCCACGACACCCAGTTTCGAAGACTGGTGCTCTATCCACTGAGCCACAGGCGCATTGTGCCTAAAACAAGGGTTTTCGGGTCATATTTACTTTACAATAACAGCGTTTTGCTAATAATTTGCTAATGGACTTTTTGACACGCCTATTTCGGCGCATACTTATCAAAGAGACTGGCTGCCTCCTCCTGCATCCCCGGCAGGACGTGCGAATAAATGCCCAGCGTAGTCTGTATATTGCTGTGGCGCAGTCTCTCTTGGATAACCTTAATATTAACACCGCTCTTGAGCATTAAGGTCGCATGGGTGTGCCGGGCATCATGGAGCCGGATACCATGCATCCCAAGGCGGTCGGCAACCTTCCGCCAATACTGAGATATGGTATGAGGCGGAATTGGCGAACCATCGGGGCGGCAGAATGCCAAATCAGCGCCTTTTAGCTCCGAACCCATAAGAATATACTCCCCAATCCTACGCTGTTTGTAGTCTTCCAACAGGTCAACGGTGGATGGTGTAAGGGCGATAGTAGCCTTTGATTTTTCGGTCTTTGGCTCACTGATAACAAACTGCCCTTTGATGTGATGCAGCGCCCTATTTACAGTCAGGTGTCCGTTATCGAGGTCAATATCATCCCACCTGAGTGCCAGTAGCTCCGACCGGCGCAGTCCGGTGAAAAGACACAGGTAAAGCATCTCATAGTACGAGGATCCTTTGATGTGAGAGAGG
>WRHS01000081.1 GCA_009783135.1 Dehalococcoidia bacterium | reverse complement strand
TCCATGGCGCCGAAGTTTTGTATGGCATTGATTTCCTTAACGATAACCTTCTTTTTTGACATTGATGCCGCACCCTTGGCAAGGTTTGCGGATACAATCATGGGCAGCATTTCCGGTGTAAGCCCGACTGCCACAGAGAGCGCAAAGAGAAACGCCTGAAGCCAGTCGCCTTTTGTGAACCCATTGACGAAAAGCACCACAGGCACCATTACAAGCATAAAACGTATCAGTACCCATGAGACGGAGTTGACCCCTTTCTCAAAGCTGGTCGGGGGCGTTTTTCCGCGCAGCTGTCCTGCAATGCCGCCAAGAGTAGTATCGTCGCCGACAGCCAAGGCAAGCGCCTGTGCCGAGCCTGAGATAACTGTGCTGCCCATGAAGGCAAGATTATTCAGATCAAGCGGATTGGTCGGTTTCCCATAAATCGCTGTGCCGAATTTTTCCACAGGCTCACTTTCGCCCGTTAGCGACGATTGGCTTACAAACAAATCTTTCGCCTGTAAGATGCGCAGGTCAGCCGGAATAATGTCGCCGGCTGCCAAATGAATAACGTCGCCGACGACAACCTCATCCAGGGGGATTTCTCTTTTCTCGGAAAGAGGTTCGTCAGAATCATCCGTTTCATAGAGGCGTGTGACGGCAACGGTAGTTTCTACCATTTCACCCAGTCGTGCTGCCGCGCTGCTGCTACGAAGTTCTTGGACAAAGCGCAACATCCCGCTGATAAATACCATCGTCAAAACGATGATAACGGCGGTAGGGTCTTTTTCTCCCGGTGCTGCAGCAATAACGTCCGTTGCAAAAGACAGCCCTGCTAGGACGAACAAAACGACGGTGAACGGATTTATGAAGGCATTCCACAGCCGGCGAAAAATAGATACCTTTTTCTGCTTGGTGATGACGTTTGCCCCATATTGGTCACGCATTTCATCAACTTTGTCCGTATCGTAGCCTTCAAAGCTGTTATCGTACTGAATGAGGAGCGTTTCATACGATTTGGTTGCCGCATTCAGAAGGCGTTTTTTTGCCCTGTCTGCGCGCGTGATAGTTATGATGTGGGTATTCTTTTTCACTGGGTTTGCCTCCTTTTTAATTGAGGCGCCAGGTTATTGGACAGATAATACAGAGACGAGAATATGAATTACGCCGCCCGACAACCTATCGCCATTGTCGAACCATCTACTACTGCCATCGGGGTCCATACACTCGCCTCCTTTTTTCAAAATAAATAAAAAAACTCTGTTGCCACATACGACAACAGAGCCAAGCCTCATGAGAGCATCTGCCACCGTACAAGCTTTAGCCTCGCCGGGCGATGAAGTTGCATTATTCCGCGCCTTGGATTCGACGCGGACTATCCTACCTTCTCATAGTGTCTCCACTATTCCGCGGCAGCAACCCTTATCCCAGCGGTAGCCTCACCTACCGATTAACGCCATATTGTGCTGCAATCGAAAAAAAATGTCAATAGCGATGTTGTGAGGGGGTGGAATGTTGCTAGTGGTTCGTATTTGAATTAATGCAAAAGGAGGGGTTTTCCTTTTAACGCAATCGTTGAGCAAATGTCTATCGAACAGGAGGGCATGATGGCGTCTAATTTGGAGGGCGATAATGGTTCCGTGGACATCGCTTTGAAAGCTGGTGCGTTAATGAGCAAAAAAGATGCGGAAAACCAAGCTTTAAAAGAGTTTATCAACCAACGTAAAACTACTGGGATTTTTGAGATGTTTGGTAAGGTTGAATACGACAAGGATTACAATTTCAAGGAACTGCGGTAGCCAATTAACATTTTACACAAGAGAAAATTTCTCATGCTCTTTTGTGCAGGAGTAATGTAATAGCTATTTACAAGATGTTCTGCGATTTCAGTGCTTGATAGCAACTATTCCCATAGTTTACATAACCGCGCCATCTCTGCCGGCATTCCAGTGGAGATGGTTGGTTATGTGTTGCCCTCGTGCAATTATGAGTTGTGTTGCGTGTCGGTACTAAGCTGCCGTCCTACTTTGAAAGCGGGCGCAATTGTTTCTCCGAAAGCAACGTAGCAGGACTGCCTGCCGCCGCAGTAAACAAATGGTTGTATCTTGGCTGAATCCGGTTTTTCGTCTGTTAGGCAATCAGCGCTAATGTGTGTTTGTATAATTTCACCGACTATTAGGGCGTGGCTACCAAGATTCAGAATGTGCACCAGCCGGCATTCCAGATTTACAGGGCATTGCTCTACAAGCGGGGCATGGGCTGTTTGCCCGTAAAATACCTTAAAGTCGCACGCCTTATTTTTGTCTACTTTGGCGCCTGTTTTCAGCCCGCAATAGTCGAATTCGACAACCTGAGCCTGTGATGGGATGTTGACTGAAAAAGCACTGTGGGCTTTGATGCCTTTGTATGTAAAGCGGTGATGCTGAAGTGCTATGCTGAGCATAGGAGGGTTGCCGCATGCGACTCCTCCCCAAGCCACAGCCATAAAATTAGGTTTGTCATCAATGTCGGCACCTACCAAAAAAGTGGGCATAGGGTATATCAGTGGTTGAGCACCCAGAGTGACTTTGTCCATATTGCTACCTCTTTACTGAAATTTCAGCTAAATAGTAGCATGCGCCGGCTGACAGGTAAAATGGAACAAATGGTGTTAAGTGTACTGGTGTTCTGTGTGAGGCCGATAGGCTTGGGGAGTTTAAAAGGTGGGCTTAAATCGCAAAGTTGCTGTGAGAGGAGCAGTGGTAGGGAGGGGGAGGATCCCTCCCTACCACAAGAGCAGGGCAATATTAGCGCATCGGGCGTCGGTTTATACCCATGCCGACTTCAACTCTTTGCATAGGAGGCGTGTTGGCAACGGGGTGCATGCGTTGACCGGCAAGCATGCTGCGCTGGCGCATAAATGCAGGGACTTCCAGTTCGTCCTCGGATTTGATGTTTTTCAGGGCGCGGTAGATTTCTCTTTCGCGTGCAGCACCTGCCATACCTTCTTTGGTGGCAAAGCCGGTGGCGATAAGGGTCAGCCTTACCTCGCTGCCCATATTGTTGTCCAGCAATACGCCGAAGATAACAATAGCATCCGGATCAACTGCTTTGCGGATGATATCGGCTGCGGCATTAACCTCATACAGCGACAGAGAACTATCGCCGGCGACGTTGAAGATGACGCCCTTGGAGCCTTCAATGGATACATCCAACAGGGGGCTTTGCAGTGCCTGCTTGGCGGCTTCTGCCGCACGGTTGGCACCTGCTCCGCGACCGATGGACATCCATGCAGGACCGGCATCTTTCATAACGGAGCGCACATCAGCAAAGTCGAGATTGATGAGACCCGGTACGGTGATAACCTCGGCTATTGCTTGAACGCCGTTGCATAATACCTCATCGGCCATATGGAACGCGCCATCAACACCTGTCTTTTGGTCGCAGATATCGAATAATCTGTCGTTGGGGATGAGTACTAATGTGTCTACGTTTGGCATCAGTTCTGCGATGCCTTCTTCGGCTACCTTAGTGCGATGTGAGCCTTCAAAAGCAAATGGTTTAGTTACGACAGCGATGGTGAGAGCGCCTAACTCCTTTGCCATTTGAGCAACAACGGGAGCGGAGCCGGTACCAGTGCCGCCGCCCATACCAGCGGTGACGAAGACCATATCGCAACCTTGGACTACCTGACGGATTTCGTCGCGGCTTTCTTCTGCTGCTTTATGACCTACTTTGTTGTCGCCGCCAGCGCCGAGACCGCGTGTGTTCTTTTCGCCTAACTGGATGCGGATAGGGGCCTCGGTTATAGCCAATGCCTGGGCATCTGTGTTCATTGCAACGAATTCGACTCCGCGAATCTGCTCACGTACCATGCGAGTGATGGCGTTGCATCCGCCGCCGCCGCATCCGATGACCTTGATTTTAGCACCACTTTGTACATAGATTGTTCTTGCCATTTTGTTTTATATGCTCCTTC
>WRHS01000080.1 GCA_009783135.1 Dehalococcoidia bacterium | reverse complement strand
ATCCATTATGATGTGGCACACAAAACTTCCCCACATATTTTTCTTAACTGCAAATAATTCATTCTGATGGCTTTGATGCAAGATATGTCTAGCCCACAGTGGGCTGAGAGATGAAGTACATAGCCTGAAGAGGGAGGGATTTCAGATACAACAGATGCATGTACCCCTTAGGATAAAAACTGCACAAATACTTTTTGGATTAACAGCTTTTTATAGAAAAAAAGAACAGCATCATAAAGATACTTGTTTATTGTTAATGAACACAATATTAATTTTATTATACTTTTGCACATATGTAAATTAATTGTGTGTTGTGCAGAAAAATCTGCTGCCTACAAGTTAAGGAGCAGTTCAAACACTTTATTGTCCGACTAATGCACACAAATTATAAAATCCTTAGGTTATTAAGATAGTTAAAATTATAAAAGCTGCTCCAACATGTTTCAGTTCACATAAAACCACCATCAGGGAGCCACATCCAGTGCTTAGCTAAAATTACATGTCTGGTACCAATGTGCATGTTGTGCAACGACACACACATTGGTACCAGACATGTAATTTTAGCTAAGCACTGGCTGTGACTCCCTGATGGTGGTTTTATGTGAACCGAAACATGTTGGAGCAGCTTTTATAATTTTAACGGTTTTAATAATCTAAGGATTTTATAATTTGTTTGCATTAGTTGGGCAATAAAGTGCTTTTTATTGGAACATATACAGGCACGAATTATACTTCAGCCTGAAGTCTGCATCTCTTTTTTTCATCACCATCAACCAGATCCTGACAGTCGCTTTCGGATTTTAACTGCACACTATTCATGGTAACTTTGCTTCATATTACACAATTTTTAATTTGTTGAATTGAAAAATATTTTTAAATTGATTTCTCCGACTTTAATTCAAACAACTCACATTTCAAATTTGAAGTCAACTCTTGAAACATTACTTAAGATATATTGGTCAGAAAATGGCACTATCACAGAAAAATATGGTAGAAGCGTATCGATTACTATTGATACTATTCATTTTGAAACATTAATCGTACAGTTTAAAGCACTTGGTCTTATTTTTCTGCGTGAAATGCCATTAACAAAAGGAGGCAGTGGTATTTTTTGTAAGCTTACTGAACTTGGAGAGAGAACGATGCTTGAGTTAAAAACAATAAGAATAAGCAATAAAACATAAAATTGCTCCCCACTGCCCGCGAATCATTACCAGAAACAGCAATGACGCTGAGTACAAGCATCCACAATCGCCTCAAAAGACCTCAAATAGCCTCACCTCACCGCATCAGCGTCCCGCACCCTTGGCGGACGCTTTTTGATTTTTCCCACCCTTGATGTAGCCGGAATCGTCCGAGCTTGACTGTTGTTGCCCTGCACAAACGCGGGTATCAGCGCGGATAGCTGATACGTATTATTTGTACCCAGGTGCAGGAAAAATCATACTGGATATATTATACTTCCTGATCAGCGGGTTTATACGGAGGAATTTCGGCTATGCCCTCCCGCAAGTTGTCGAGATAGGTAGCCCATCGCCTCATCATGCGGTGGCGTTCCGGTAAATGCTGGGTGCGATTGTAAGCGCGTCCGTTAGGGTCGCGCACCGTGTGCGCCAACTGGTGCTCTATGAGGTCGTACCGCTCTCCCAGGACTTCATCAAGCAGGGTTCTCGCCACAGCACGGAAGCCGTGGGCCGTCATTTCCTCAGCGCCTATGCCCGCGCCGCGCAAGGCGTAAACGATTGCGCTATGACTCATGGGCTTACGGGCTTCCCGCAGGCTGGGAAACACATATTCCTTGTGGCAGGTGAGGGGATGCAGGTCTTTCAGTATCGACATGACCTGCGGCGCAAGGGGGACGATATGCGGAACATTTGTTTTGGTCACATGATAACGCCACTCGCAGGCATCAAAGTCTATCTCTTCCCATTTCGCTTGACGTAGTTCGCCAGGGCGCACAAATACATACGGCGAGATTCTCAGGGCGGCAGCTATCACATAGGTGCCGCGATACTGCCATAGTATCCGCAAAATTCGCCCAACTTCATCCGGTTCCGTCTTGGCAGCATGATGTTTGGGCTTGTGGGTTTTCATGCTTCCCCGCAAGGCTGGCAAGGGGTCAAAGTCCGCCCGCCCTGTAGCGGCGGCAAAGCGCATGACCATACCACACGCCGAATACAAAAACCTCACGGACGCCAAGTAATTCATGGCCTCAAGACGGCGCAAGGCTTCAAGAAAATCAGGGGACTTCAAACTGTTCACGGGTAGTTTTCCAAACACCGGAAAGGCGAATTTTTCCAGCAGGTGCTTATAGCGGAGCAGAGATTTTTCCGACACTTTCGAGCTGTGAACCTCCATCCATTCCATAGCGACAGCTTCAAAGGTATTTTTGGCCCTTTCCGTGCGCTCCAGTTTCTCGCGGCGTTTGGCTTCGGCAGGGTCAAGGCCCGCCGCTTTCTGCGCTCTGGCCTCGTCGCGTTTTTTCCGGGCTTGCTCCAATGACACATCAGGATAAGCGCCGAATGACAGCAAGCCTTCCTTTCCATCATCTTTGCGATATTTCAGCTTCCAGTGCTTGCCACCAGCGGGAGTTACCTGTAAGAATAATCCACCCCCATCAAAGAGTTTATACATGGTTTTTTTGGGTTTCGCATTTTGTACTTGTGTGGCCGTTAGCGGTTTAACCAGTCGTGCCATAGGGTTATCCTCCGATCTCACAATACCCTAAAAAATTATTCAACACCCCCTTATTAACCCCTATTATTAGTGCTTGTCAATGGTTTTTGCTGGATTTACTGGCTTTGGTTACTTTTGTAATATATTGAAATTACATGATTGTAACACTTAAATGGATGGCATAAAACTTTACTTGTGAGTACATGTTATAGGCAACGTGTAGATGGAGATTGTTGGTATTCTTATGTACCCCGCAATGGCGCTGATGCTCGGCAAAGCCCAAAGCCTGGGCAAAGCGTTCCTCAATGGCCCTGAATGCCTCCGGCGCCAGCTTCGCCTCATCCTCCGGCCTGAAACTGATCAACAGGTGGTAGGTCTTTTCTTTGGCGCTGCGGGTGTTCAAGTCCTGCACGGCTTCGGCCTCCACGATGCCCATATCGTAATCATCGCCTGACCAACATCCGGCTGACCAGCTCACAAGGCATTTTTCTCCTTCATGCCCCGCATCGGCAATGTATCGCGCCAAACGTCCGTAATCGTCGTTTTGGACTTTGCAGGAAACATGCTTGCCGATCATGCGATTTTCCGGGCGGCGGCTTTAAGGGCACTCTGGCCCATGTCGATTTCCCGCAACAGCCTGGACAGGGCGATCTTGTCGCCGCCTTCGGACAGGGCCAGTTTGAGCAATCCCCCCAAACGGCCAAGATCGGCATTGGCCTTGAGGATGTCTTTGACAGCCTGCCGATGCTCCAGCCCCGGAACCGGAATGCCGATGCATACCCGTTTGCAGAAAGTGGACATGGAGATTCCGGCCCTGGCTGCGCTTTCCTGTATAGTGGCGTATTCCTCCGGGCCAAGGTACACGGCAATGCGTTTTTTCTTTGACGGCATTTTTGCCTCCGGCGTTGAGCGGTTCACCGCGAATGAGCCTCTTACCCCCGGAGGGCAGGATGCAAGGTAACGCTACCTTGCCTATCCTGCCTCCGAAAGCAAACATCCGATAATACAGAATAGTACTCTTCTGACTACGACCGCCCATATTGCCACATTATAGTCAGTAATGGGCAGTTGTGTATTATCGGGTACATATTCTACATCAACGTAGTCAGAAATGGGTGAAAGTGTATCATCGGATGCTTTCCGCTGCTTATGTGTATCAAAATAGTGAAAAATGGGCGGAAGTATGCAATCCGCTGTGATTGGTGCAGCATCATAGTCCGCCATAGTTGAACATGGGCGATATTGCGTCATAGCGCGTTGCTCATTGTTGCCCGTTGCCGTATAGCA
>WRHS01000079.1 GCA_009783135.1 Dehalococcoidia bacterium | reverse complement strand
AATTATACTTTCTTCTGAGCTATTTTGATAGTTAATCTGTGGTTACTTAACACCAAGATACATCTGGCCGTGGATGCGCATGGTATGCCAGTCAGAGCTATTGTTACAGCAGGTACCACAGCGGATTGTAAACAAGCCATCACCTTGATTGAAGGGATTAATGCCGAAGTCCTGCTTGCTGATAGGGGTTATGACAGTAATGCCATTGTTGAGTATGCTATCAAAGCCGATATGCAAGTAGTCATCCCGCCTAAGAAAAACCGTAAAGAAAAGCGAATCTGTGATGAGTATCTTTACAAGTTACGGCATTTGGTGGAAAATGCCTTTCTGCATCTCAAGCGCTGGAGAGGTATCGCTACACGCTATGCTAAAAACACAGACTCATTTATCACCGCTGTACAAATCCGTTGTATTGCACTATGGTTGAAAGTATTAGTATGAACTCATGTCCACACTATCTAATAGTCCAAATTCACAAAACCATTTGCCGGCAGTGTTCTCTGATATGAATCTCTCAAACTCTCTATCCGACAAATCCTCCATGAATTGCAGTATCAGACAGGTAACTAGCCGCAATTTGCCAAAACCGATGGCGCCAACATCGTTTTCCTTGATTTTCACACTTTTGGTAATACGCTCAAAGTAGAGTTGCTTTTTCAGTTTACGGTAGGTGTGTTTCTCAGATACTAACTGGTCTAAATTAACCATTCAAAATACAGCTAACTATGTGAAAGGGTATGCACCAGTCGGGCACACTCCAGTGCTTGAGGTGGAATCTAAAAAGATGAAACTGAATATGCTGTCGGCAGTATCGAATCGTGGTAAGTTACGTTTTACGATTACTGAAAAATCTGTGAACGCAGAAACCATGATTGATTTTATAAAGCGGTTAGTACAAGACACCGGCCGCAAGGTGTTACTGATTTTAGATAATCTGCCGGCACATCATGCGAAGGTTTTGTCAGCGTGGCTGGCAGAACACAGAGATGAGATAGAGCTTTTCTACCTACCACCATATGCGCCGGAGTATAATCCTGATGAGTATTTGAACAGCGATATGAAACGCTCAATTGGGAGACGTCCGATGCCACGGAGTAAAAATGATCTGTCAAAAAATGCGCGGTCATTCCTGAAGCAAAGGCAATTGCAGCCAGCGAAAATCAGGGGATATTTCAACACGAAACATACGAAATATGCCATGGAAAAGTCCAATGTTTAATCGGGGGTGCAATAATTTAGTGGTGTTGAGAATAGTCCATAAAGAAAAGCACCGCCTTGAAAATTTGGCGGTGCTACATTTGTGCAGAATGGCTCCCTAGTTGGTTTCAATTCATTGTTACATTGTCAACTGATGTTATAAAAAGTATATAGAAAACAGCGAATATTTTGAACTATATGCAGTGAACGTACGCTTGGCTCGCAATCTGTATTATACACAACAAATATAGCTGTAATAGAAGATGATGTAGATTAATGCACAAGAAATAATCTGCGCCAAACTACTTATTTATGCTAAAATTCACAAAAGAAACCAAATGTATAATTAATGCCATGAGTAATGAAAAGAGCAAGGTAACCTACAAACAAATTAAGAAAGCTTTCACGCGCAAGGATCTTGACCGCTATAATGCGCTCTGCCGTGAGTTGATGCAGTTAATGCAGGGAAAATCCAAAGGTCAGTTATGGGATATGGTACAGCCGGGGCAGCGCATGCGTGAAGTACTGGATGAATTGCATGATATCCGCGCCCGATATGATTTATTGCGGGATGAAGTCCTTTTCCGTATATGGACGCCAAACATAAAAGATAGCAAAATGGATGAGTTGGTGTGGTAACTACACAGCGTTTGATGGCTAATTATGTCTGATAATCAAATCGGTCGCATTATAGATGCCAACTTGGATCGTGCCGGCGAGGGGCTGCGTGTGCTGGAAGAAGTCGCGCGCTTTGTGCTGGACAATCCTGCCCTGTCGGCACGTTTCAAAGAAATGCGGCATCAGTTGTCATTACGTGACGTGCAAACCAAGCTTGCTTTTCTTTCCGCCCGCAATGCCTCAGGCGATGTTGGGGAGGCTATAAAATCATCTTTTCAATCCTCACCGCGCAATCTACTGCAAATTGCCACTGCCAACGCCCGACGGGCCGAAGAAGCACTGCGTGTATTGGAGGAATTTGCCCCGTCTGCCAATCTGGATTCCCAAGTTTACGCCGTTGCGCGCTACCAGCTATATACTCTGGAAAAAGATATCTTGGGGCAACTGGCGCGCCATAATAAGAGATACCAAATAAGTGGACTTTATGCCGTGATTGATACTACTCTTACGTGCGGGCATAACATACTTGATATCACAACACAGACACTGAGTGGTGGCGCAAAAATAATACAGTTACGCGACAGCATCACGCCAAAAGGCAAATTGCTTCAGCTGGCCCGCGAAATGAAACAATTGTGCTCATGCCACAATGCTCTTTTTGTTGTAAGTGGACATGCCGATATTGCGCTGGCAACAAACGCCGATGGGCTGCATATTGAACAGGGTGACATACCGACAGCGGAAGTCCGTTGTCTCGCACCAATAGACAAAATTTTAGGCTGCTCTGTTGATACGCCTGCAGAAGCACTGAAAGCGCAACAGGATGGTGCGGATTATATTGCATGTGATGCCTTGTTTGGCATATCTACTCAGGCAGACACGCCACCTGAGCATGACACAATCAAATCAATAAAAAAGGCTGTTCAATTGCCGCTGGTGGTAGGCGTCAACAGTATGCAGAGCATTACTGATATTACAAAGGCAGGGGCAGATGCTGTGGCAGTTTGCATGCCGGCATTGTCGGCAGAAAAAACTACCAGGGAACTGCTGGAAACTATTGATGCCTGTTTAAAGGTGCATTAAATTCATCTGTGTAGCGGCTTATGCAAAACATTTTTGACTATCTGGAATGGCGCGGGGACCTAAGCTTCGCCCAAGACGGTTTGAATGAGATAGACAATCTCATTTTTTCGATTTTGGCATATCTGGAATTGGATAATATCGTGCCATATGAGCCATGCAATAAGTCTATCACCATCAAAAAGCTTTCTTCACGTAACTGCGAGCAACTGAGCAAATTCTCCGAGATTGACTATAACCCTTTTCTCAGGCAAATTCCCGTGCTGCTTCACAAAACGGCACAAACTGCACGCTTCGGTGGCATAAAGCTGTCGCGCTACGTCAACGTAATCGACGAGGCATGCGCAGAACAGTTCTCTGCAGTTGTTTTCAGTATAAATCCTGAGTTGCATTTCATAGCATTTCGCGGCACAGATGACACGCTTGTTGGCTGGAAGGAAAACTTCCGTATGAGTTTCCTTGATGAAATACCGGCACAAAAACATGCCGTGGGGTACATGATTAATGCATCAGCCTGTCTGCGCGGCAACTTCTATCTCGGCGGGCATTCCAAAGGCGGAAACTTAGCGGTTTACGCAGCAACGCACGCTGGAAATAACCTGCGGCAGCGCATCATTGCTGCATACAATAACGATGGACCGGGCTTTCAGTCAAAGGTGTTAAACAGCGACGGGTATCAGAGCATGTTTGGCAAGCTGCATACCCTAATACCAAAGTCATCCGTGGTTGGCATGCTTTTGGAGCATGCTGGAGACTATAAGGTAATTAGCAGCAACGAAATAGGTATCATGCAACATAATGCATTCTCTTGGGAGGTACACGGGGCAAACTTCGTGCGTGAGCAAGGTCTTACCCGCAGCAGCCTCACACTTAACCACACAGTGCGATTATGGCTTGACCAAATGACAATAGAAGAACGCTCCGAGTTTGTGGATTCGCTATTTGACGGCATACAAGCCACAGGTGCTCGCACTGTTAGTGACCTGACGCATGATAAGCTTGCGATAGCATTTTCTATGTTTAAGACATACACACATCTGGACAAACAAACACGCACACACCTCAGGAAAGCTGTCGAGTTGTTGTTCCATGAAAGCCGTAAATCGCTTGGCACAACCCTGCGCAACGACTGGAGTAATTTGTTTTCGCGGCGCAAAAAGCAGGACTCGCCGGCAAAACCCCTCGAACTTAAAGAAGGGGTGTAAGAGATATGTTGAATTCCATAATTACGTTTTTAGTCGCTCTGCTTTGACATGTCTGAAATAGTTCCCAGTTCTTGAGTAAATACCAGCCCTAAGACATCAAGAAAATCGCTGAGAAATCTCTTGCCTTCGATATAGTAAATCTTATTTTCTGAATAAACCATCCAGTCACTATGCGGTAAAATCCTTACAGTTCCAGCCATACTAAACTTTCCTATAGGATAAACCTTTTTAACACTTTTATAATATTGTGCTACCTCTTCGTTGTTTGCAAACACATAAGCACGAATTTTATAGGTGGACTTGTTGTGCTTAACCAGTAAGTTTCTGCTTTCAATAACTTCAAAATCTCGAAT
>WRHS01000078.1 GCA_009783135.1 Dehalococcoidia bacterium | reverse complement strand
TTTGCGATTTTGGTATTGCTCTATTGGCGATAGTTCCCGGCCGTTTATTTTTAATTCTTCCACGGACAAATCATAGCACTTTTTCTGTGTTATGTCCAATATTTAATCGGTATGTCAATAATTGCAGTTATAGCTAGGAAGCAAAATTAGGCATGAAGAGGGCAAAAAGAATTCAGTGGCACCAAAACAATACTGATAATTATTTTCATAGCGAAAGTTACCTGAGGTGAAATAGCATCAACACTTTTTTCTGGCTAGTTTTATGAAGTACCGTAACAACAATTCTGTTTTGGTTTATGCGGTTAATGCTATTATTTTTAATGCGCTTGCAGGATTTGTTCTCGCACTATCAATATTGCATCAATCTGATTATATTTTTTCAATCACTTTTTTTAGCATTGTTGTAGTATCAACAGTTATTTTTATGCCTTTTGCCTGTGCAGCTATAATTGTCGATGAGAGAGGAGTTCGCAAAAACTTCCTTTTGTGGTCTTGGAAAAAGTGGGGGTGGGAAGAAGTCGTGGAAATAGGTGTTATTAATCCTTACCTTATCCAGATGCCTAGATTTGGCAATATTAAACTTCCAGCACATATTTATTTTTCCAACAAGGACAATTCTAGCAATATTCAATCAGCACTTTGGTATCAAAAGGTTAAAAATAGTCTTTTATTGATTCCTTACGTCAAACATAAGGAGTTTGTTTTGCAACTAGCAACATATAATTCACTCATCAGAAAACGGTTCAGGGGGTTCCCTGTACACTCAAAACTGTTGGATGTTCAGGCTACCAAATAAACCTAGATGGTTCGATTGTGGAAAGTCTTGGTAGCGGGGGTTGGATTCGAACCAACGGCCTTCGGGTTATGAGCCCGACGAGCTGCCACTGCTCCACCCCGCGTCGACAACCTTGTAAGTATATTCTCCATTAGCAAGACCTGTCAAACAACAACCGCCATGCTATGTCGAGCGTTCGTCCTGCTTGCGATAACGCTCAGGCCACCAACTTTTCAGGCGCAATAACACCTGCTTTTCAAAACCCTGTTCGCTTGGCTCGTAAAACTGTCTTCCTTTGAGGCTATCAGGCAAATTCTGCTGGCGCACAAAATGTCCATCAAACTCATGGGCATACTTATAACCTTTGCCATAATCCAGCTGTTTCATAAGCTTGGTGGGCGCATTGCGCAAATGTAGCGGAACAGGCGCGTTGTGTCCTTGCGACACCTCACGCTTCACCTTGGAATAGGCAATATATATAGAGTTGCTCTTGGGCGCGGTAGCTAGATAAACCGCAGCCTGTGCCAGCGCCAAATTACCCTCAGGCATGCCGATAAAATGTACTGCCTGTTGAGCCGCCATGCACACAACTAGTGCCTGCGGGTCAGCCATTCCAACGTCCTCTGATGCAAAACGCACCAACCGTCGCGCAATATACAGCGGGTCCTCACCTGCCTCCACCATACGCGCCAGCCAATAAAGTGCCGCATCAGGATCTGAGCCACGCATAGTTTTATGCAAGGCTGAAATGATGTCAAAGTGCTGCTCGCCATTCTTGTCATAGAGGATAGCACGGTGTTGTACGGCATCTTCCACCACAGCTAATGTTACAAAACGCCGCCCATTTTCGTCGGGCGGAGTGGTCATAGCAGCTACCTCCAGTGCATTAAGCGCAGTACGCGCATCAGAGTTTGCCATGGTAACCAAATAATCCAATGCCACGTCATCAACCTCAACGTTGAAAGCCCCCAACCCGCGTTCCCTATCAGCAATAGCACGTTTGATGATGATGCTAATTTCCTGTGCAGAAAGCGGCTTTAAAACAAATACCTGAGCACGTGACAGAAGCGGTGAAATAACCTCAAACGACGGGTTTTCCGTTGTTGCGCCGATGAGCGTTATCGTACCGTCCTCAACGTATGGCAAAATGGCATCCTGCTGTGCTTTATTAAAGCGGTGGATTTCATCGATAAAAAGCAGCGTCTTCTGTCTGGATAACTTGCGCCGCTCGCGGGCTTCGTATATTACTTTACGCAGGTCAACCACACCGGCACTGACGGCTGAAACAGCGCTAAAATGAGAGTTGGTGGTTTGCGCCATGATATTGGCTAATGTGGTTTTGCCTGAGCCGGGCGGCCCCCACAGCACCATTGACGGCAAATTTCCGGAATCTATGGCATTACGCAGCACGTGTCCGGGTCCGATGACATGTTCCTGCCCTACAAACTCAGACAACACCAAAGGGCGCATACGCGCCGCAAGGGGTGCTTCCTTAAGCTTATCTTTTTCCATTTGTAGATCAAAAAGATCCATATCTGCCTGCATCGCCACCTATGAGCGTACTTTACGCACGCCTAATTCGGAATCCATATCTGCTTTGCATTCACCACTTCCACACTTCCGGGAAGGTCCAACTCAACCGGAGATTTGGTATAGAATGCCAAGCCCTTATAGCTTGTAAGATAGCTAAAACCACGGTTCATAAAACCTCCCTGCGCCAACACCACCAACCCATCACGATTTTTGTTCAGTATCCTCATAAAATCGTCTGGTTCCAAACGAACCAGCACACCTGAGGCTTTTACGGCCTGTACCAATGCTGCATGCGCTGCGGCCGCGGCTGTTGCTGCTGTGGACATATCATTCTCCCCCTTTGAAAAGTTCCTCACCCGCTGATTCTTCTCAGCGAAGAATAACTAGTGATGTCGCTTCACCTCAAAGCGAAACAGGCGCACTGTTTCATCGACGCCGATATCGGCCTTGCGGCGGCAGATAGCAATTTGCTGCTCCGGCGTATCAACGCCCTTCAAATCAGGTAGCAATAACCCGCGATGAAGTCCCCGCGCCACAATCACGCCATAGCGGCGTGGGTCAAGTTGCTCCTTAGCGTTTATCTCTTCCGGCTCTGTAAGCACATCAACGCTGATTTCCAATTCCTTGAGTTCTTCTGTTTTCACCGGCTCGAAACGCGGGTCATGCGTTGCGGCACTCACGGCATTCATAATAATTTCCTCGGCCACATTGCGCCGTGAAGGCTCAAAAGTGCCGATACACCCGCGCAGTTCCCCGCTTTTATGTAATGAAACAAATACCCCTGCCTGTGTCTGCATTTCCGGTGTTAATTTTGATGGCAAAGGAATAATATGACCTTCCTCAACATAAGCCGTGATGGCCTTGTGCGCTAGCCTCACCAGCGGCGATTTGGTCATACTGGGAATGATAATGCCGGCATAACCTACCACACTGGAGCAATCACCCGAGGCATCTCCCGACGTCTTATAGCGCACCAATTCAGCCCGCTGCGCCCCTAAAGACCTAGCCGCTGCCATTAAGGTCGCCACCGGAGCACTGCCGCACATCGTCACATTCTGCTCGGCTATACGCTCAAGCAGGGAATCAACATCCAGCTTAAGCACAGCCTGCAGGGCATAGTCATCCTTGGCTTTGACCTGCTCATGCGGCTCATAATGTGTCATATCGCTTGAGGCCAGTATTACGACATTTCTCTCCATGTCGCCAAGCACATCTGCAATCTCAATGCCAATCTCCTTGTAGGCATTGGCAGAGGCCTGCGATAACACAATCGGCACAATTTTGACGCCCTTTTTCAAGTGTTGCAGCAGAGGTAATTGCACTTCTATGGAGTGCTCACGCAGGTGCGCCTGTATATCTTCTACCAGATAAGAGGTATTCATAAGCAATTTGGTGGCTAGATCGGCATCAACATCCACATATCCTAGAGGTGTCTCCCATATGCCGGACGTCATAATTGAAAAAGGCGGTCCAAATCCGGTGTGGTTTGTACCCAGTATAATGACCGTATCAGTTAATCGCGCACGCGAAATGGCGGCACCGGCGACCTCACCCGAGTATTCATATCCTGCATGCGGGCACACCAGACCGATAACATCTTCTTTGGCAGCAGTATTATCCGTAATACTATGCAACACCTCAGTCAGCTTATCCGGCAGTGCAGGATAGAAAGAACCTGCCGCAATCGGCTTGCGTAATATGGCTCTCATCGCTTTACATCAAAACCTCTGTCCAATCTAAGAAACGATTATTCCTGTGTAAAAACAGGGATTAATGTTTAACTGAAAGTATATCATTTGCCGGGCATTTTATGGAATAAGAAATGCTTATTTTATTTGACCTCGTCGCAATTGAAAGCTAAACTGTGCCAAAAGCGAAAGGATGGCTGGAGTTGGATAATTTCAAGGTAAGCAACGTTATTAACATGCTCAAACGCGGGCTCAAACAAGACGGCTGGGGCGTAAAAGAACATGTAAAGCTGACCGGCGGGTTTGCCGATCTGGTGGTTGAAAGAGACGGCACGGTCTTTGTTATTGAGGTCAAAGGTGAAGAAAAAGGCGGCTTCTATACCACTGAGATGAATTTCCAGATGGGACTGGGACAAATCATGGCACGCATGACCGATAAGAGCAAGAAATACGCCATAGCCATTCC
>WRHS01000077.1 GCA_009783135.1 Dehalococcoidia bacterium | reverse complement strand
TTCAGGAATCAACCCCAGAACCAAAGAGGATATTCGCCATAAGGCTCAATCATTTGTACGGAGATTACAACATAACACCGAGAAGGTTAAAGCCTTTTTTAAGCACCCAAAGGTGGCTTATCTAAATTGCGACTGTTAAGTGCCGGGGTAATATTACAAGGTAACATTAATTAACGATAGCGGGAAAACAGAGACCAGAATAGTCACTCTAAATAAAGCTGAAACAGACGAAAAAATCGAAACATGGCAATGGTTTTTGTGTGTTGCACCACCCTCTAGCATGATAGAACAGTCGCGAATATCAATTGTGTTGGAAAGTATAACGGACGGAGAAGTTATCGATATTCAAAAAATATCAGAAGAACAGTTGATGGAAGCGCTAGCGGAAGAACCTCTGGCAGAAGAACAAATAACAGAACAGAAACTGTTTAAAAACCCGTATATCACCAAATACAGTCCGATTTTTAAGATGCATTTTTACATAATATCCGTAATAATTGATTTGGTCGTTTTGGGCGTAGTCTATGGATTTAATAAAATGTCTCACGAGGAACTGTACCAGAAGAAAAAGCCGCTCATCGTACAGCTAATTTCTGTAATCGTTTTCGTGGGATTGTGTATTCTCGCCTGCTTCACTGCGTTCTATAGAACGGGAGAAATTATTGTTTCACCAATTTCTGCCGTGTTGATGGCGCTTTTCTTTGTTGTATATGGCGTAACGGCGGGGGTCTATTCGGGGACATGGCTTTACGGCAAACGCAAACTTGTATCAATGATTATTCCAGCTTTTATCGCCACTGCCACGACAGTTATTATGTATATAGGCGAAATGGTGATGATGGACTGGAATTTGTACCGCTTCGGTGAAGGCGTGTTATTTGACCCAATAGGGACCTTCTTGCTTGCGCCGATTGACTGTATGATAGTATTAGTGTCTGGCGCGATCACGTACCTAATTTTATCTCTAATAACGACCAGCAAGAATTCCCTCGCCGCCAGAGGTGGGGGGCTTCTTGCTAAACGCCGTTAAGTATGACCATAAATTCTTAACAGAAAATTTTCTAAAACAAAACTAGTTTTGACTACACCTAGCCTTGTGGTCCACTGTCGCGACGTGGTTGGTTGCTGCTCTGTTGCCCGCTATTAGGACGACTTTGTTGTTGGTTCTGAGGCGTATTGCTTTTCTGCTGCCAAGGACGCCTGAAAGTAGGGCGGGGCAAACCGGGTTTACGGGTTGGTTGCGGTTGGTTGTTCCTGTCAGGGGCTTTTGGTATTTCACGGTCTGAAATACCTATACTATGCAGATAAGCGACAGCATCTTTTACGGAGAGCATTTTTTCGCTCTCTTCATCCGGTATGGCGATTTTCTTGCCGTTGATGCTAAACTCATCTTCAAGCGCCATCATCATTTCAACCATATCCAATGAATCCGCTTCCAAGTCGGCTGTGAAATTTGTATCTGCATTGATTTCAGTCTCGGCTATTCCCATTTGGGCTGCTACAACCTTGCATACACGTTCAAGTACAGTTGCCAATTTCCCCTCCAATTGCTATCTTGTAGCCAAATGACTAATCGAACTTAACACGCCATTAATGAAACGAGGCGAACTGTCTGTCCCAAAGTCTTTAGCCAGTTCAACAGCCTCATTTATGGCTACCTTTATAGGTACTTTATTATCGTGTAAGAGCTCATATATTGCAAGCCGCAGGATATTGCGGTCTATCATAGCTATCTGCTCAAGCGGCCATGCCGATGCATGCCGGCGGATTTGTTCATCAATTTCCAAGCGATGTGCCATGACACCTTGTGCAAGCTCACGTGCGAATAGTTTGCCTTCCTCTGAAAGCCGGTCTTCAGCCGTTGAACGTGCCAGTACGTCGGCTAACGGATGGACTGTTAAATCTATCTCATAAAGGACCTGCAGTGCCGTTTCGCGTGCTTTATGTCTTTCACTTGCCATATTTTTCTTTCAAATCCTGTTAGATAGTGCAATGCCCCGTTGCCAGCCCGCCATCTACTGTGATGACCTGTCCTGTTATATAACGAGCGGCATCAGATGCCAGAAAAGCCACGGCTTCGGCCACGTCTTGTGCCGCTCCCGGAAATCCTGCCGGAATGTGCATGATTAACTCGGCTCTTTGTTTGTCTGACAGCAGAGCTGTCATATCGGTTTCAATAAAACCCGGCGCTATGGCGTTGACTGTAATGCCGTGTTTTGCCACCTCGCGTGACATGGAACGGGTAAAACCTATTATGCCGGCTTTTGCTGCAGCGTAGCTTGTTTGCCCGGGATTGCCGGCGAATGCGGCGATACTTGAGATATTGATGATGCGTCCCGCATGCTCACCCAGCATGGTTTTCAGGGCAGCACGTGTACATAGAAAAACACTCCTCAAGTCTGTATTTATCACGGTGTCCCAGTCTTCATCACTCATATGTAAAAGGAGTTTATCCCGGAGTATGCCAGCGTTGTTTACCAGTATGTCCAATTTGCCACATTTTGCCAGTAATGCGTCAAATAGCCCTTTTACATCATCGGATGAGGCGACATCTGCCGGCAGAGCCATCGCTTGCCCCCCGCACGAGCGAATTTCTGCTGCTACTGCTTCGGCATTTTGAGACGTATGCGAGTTGACTGCAACCAATGCCCCTTCGCCTGCCAGCTTAAGCGCAATGGCGTGCCCGATGCCGCGTCCGGCTCCTGTAACCAGAGCTGTTTTGCCTTGCAGTGTCATAGATTAAATCCATTATGCATATATTCTTTAAGTGTACCAGCATTGCCGATATTGATGCACTGCGCGCGCTTATCAATGCGTCTTATTATATTGGAAAGCACATTACCAGGACCAATTTCTACAAATAAGTCTGCTCCTTGAGAGAGCAGATAAGACATGGATTTGCTCCACTGCACTGGATGGCATAGCTGCTTCGGTAACTCATCCATCAGTGCTTTGGATGAAGTGAGCGGCGAGGCGGAATAATTGCCAATCACAGGAAATTCAGGCTCGTCAAAATGCACTTTGGTGATAACTTGCACCAGTGCGTCGGCGGCAGACCGCATGAGAGGTGAGTGGAAAGCCACGCTTCCGGCAAGTGGTATTGCCTTAATCGCACCATGTGCGGCAGCCAAGCTAATAGCATTTTCAACCCTGTCTGTCTCGCCGCTGATAACCACCTGCCCTGGATAGTTAAAATTTGCCACATAAACACCGGCTTCGCTCGCTATTGCCGTAACTATTTCATCGGTCAGACCAATAATGACCGCTGCGATGCCCGGTTTTCGTATTCCGGTTTGAGACATCAATTGCCCGCGCCGGCGAGCAAGCATGATAGCATCTTGTGCGCCAAGTGCGCCTGATGCTGCCAAAGCGGCGTATTCGCCCAAGCTATGTCCTGCAACGTAAGACGGACAGACGTAATTCGGACTTGTGCGCATGACGGACAGCAGTGCCACACTTAGCGTAAGTAAAGCTGGCTGCACATTGGCAGGCAGGCATAATTCCTCTGCCGGACCCTCAAAGCAAAGCTTTGATATTGAAAATCCAAGTGTAGCGTCAGCTTCATCAAATACAGCACGCGCCTCAGGGAATGACTCATACACGTCCCTCCCCATCCCCACAAACTGTGAGCCATGCCCGGAAAAAACGAATACCACCTTAAGAGGATGAGCCATCATCTCTTCCGAGTGTGTGATGCGGCGGATTAGGAACTCTTTTTGGTTTTCGTCTTTATTTCAATAACTTCGCGACCATTATATGTGCCGCATGTAGTGCAGGCATGGTGCGGAAGCATGGGTTGTGCGCACTGAGGGCAAGCCGCAACTGAGGCGACCTTGGCTTTTAAATGTGCGCGGCGTTCGCCTTGTCGGGCGTGTGAACATTTTTTCTTAGGTAATGGTGTCATATCTTGTTTTTGCTCCCTTAAATATTCTTAATTCAGCCTTATTCCTTGACAATCGGCACTGCATAGAGGCTTCATAGGAATGGCTAATAATGCATACTGTCGTATAACTTCACCGAGATCCAGAATCAAATGCTCATCAATGGTAAAATCATCTGATTCCTCCGGCTCGTCCAATAATATACCAGTGGAAACATCTGTGCTGGGGAAAAACTCCTCCTCAATATTTAACTCCAGTGGACAATTATAACCCTCCAGGCAACGTGCGCAGGTAACCTGTACGCAGGTGCTCATCTTACCCTGCACCAATATGCTGCGATTAGTGCGCATCAGCTTTACTTCGCCCTTTACCTCGCCATTGCCATAGCCGGTAATATCTATGCAGTCGTCTATCGGCACTACCTTTGAGGTGCCGATACTGCCCTTGAGTAATTGTGCGACATTAATTTCCAACATGGCTATTTATAGAAAACCTTTAAATTATACTACAAATTGTGTATTACTGCGAAACGCATAATGTGAGCAAAGAAATTTTTATTGACAGTGCAGGAGACGGCAACTATAATCCTCTAACTCATAAGGAGT
>WRHS01000076.1 GCA_009783135.1 Dehalococcoidia bacterium | reverse complement strand
AGAATTCAGTTTGCCCTAACGACTGTCTTTCACTTTTTCTTTGTGCCGATGTCTGTCGGTCTGGCGATTGCAGTGGCGATTATGCAAACACTGTATTTCGTCAAAAAGCAGGACGTCTACAAGGACATGGCGCGCTTTTGGGGGAAAATCTTCGTTCTCACCTTTGCTGTCGGGGTTGTGACAGGCATAATACAGGAGTTCCAATTCGGCATGAACTGGTCCGAGTATTCCCGTTTTGTGGGAGATATCTTCGGCGCACCCCTTGCCATTGAGGCTCTGCTTGCTTTCTTTATCGAGTCCACTTTTATCGGCTTGTGGGTCTTCGGCTGGAATAAGTTCAGCAAAGGCGTGCATCTTGCATGTATTTGGCTGGTTGCCATCGGATCTACCTTATCCGCTTTCTGGATTCTTGCGGCTAACTCTTTCATGCAGCAGCCGGGCGGTTACGTCATAGAAAACGGCCGGGCTGTTCTCAATAATTTCGCATATCTTTTTACCAACGAGCATGTTTGGCTGCAATTCCCGCATATGTGGTTCGGAGCACTAATGACAGCCGGATGTCTTATTGCCGGACTGAGTGCTTTGAAGTTACTTAAGAATAAGGACGCGGCATTCTTTAAGAAATCGTTCAATCTAGCCCTCGTTCTGATTTTTGTCGGGGGTGTTTTGGTCAGCGGGTTTGGGCATGCGCAAACACAAAGCGTACTGAAAAATCAACCGATGAAACTCGCAGCTATGGAAGCATTATATGAGGACTCGGAGGACCCGGCATCACTTGCCTTGGTCGCGGGCATTGACGAGAATAATCAGAAGCGTTCGTGGGATATCAGCCTGCCGTATCTATTAAGCCTTCTTTCATACAACAAAACCAGCGGCTCCGTGGACGGCATGAATACTATTAGCCAGCAATATGAGCAGGAGTATGGCGCAGGCGATTACATCCCGCCTGTCACGACACTGTTCTGGAGTTTCCGCATCATGACAGGTGGTGCTGGATTGTTGCTTTTGCTCGGACTTCTTGGCGCCTTTTTCAGCAACAGGAAATCTTTGGAGAGGAACAAATGGTATCTGTATATTATGGGGGCTGCCATAGCCTTGCCTTTTGTTCTGAACACGGCGGGGTGGCTCATAACAGAGTTGGGGCGTTACCCGTGGACTGTTTATGGCGTCTTTACCATTGAACAATCGGTATCACCAAATGTTTCTGCCGGAGGTGTACTATTTTCCCTTATAGCCTTTGTAACAATTTTTGCCGTCTTGGCGGCGGTTCTCATACTCCTAATCAAACGGGAGTGGTGCAAAGGGCCTTATTTCAAACAAGGCGTTGACGAACAAGCTGTGTTAATCGACCCATATGGAAAGGAGGCGCTTAACAAATGAGTCTGCAAATCTTGTGGTTTATTCTAATAGCTGTTTTGTTTATCGGGTTCTTCTTTTTGGAGGGCTTTGATTTCGGTGTCGGAATGGCAACCCGCCTTATAACGCGCAATCGCGCCGAGCGGGACCAGCTGGTGCGCACCATCGGACCTTTCTGGGACGGCAATGAAGTATGGCTTTTGACCGCAGGTGGCGCTATTTTCGCGGCTTTCCCTCACTGGTATGCCACGTTGTTTAGCGGATATTACATTCCTCTGACAGTGGTTCTTTTAGCATTAATCCTGCGCGGTGTTTCTTTCGAGTTCAGAGCCAAGATGCAGTCTGAGGCAGGCAAAAACATATGGGACTGGGCTTTGTTTATCGGAAGTTTGCTGCCGCCTTTTCTGCTGGGTGTTTTATTCACCAGCATGGTCAAGGGCATGCCCATTGATGCCAGTATGAACATGTATGCCGGCTTTTGGGATTATATCTCCCTGTATTCCATTGTTGGCGGCGTTGCGGTAACACTGCTTTGTCTCCTGCACGGGCTCAATTTCATCAGCTTGCGTACTTTGGGTGACATTCGCGAACGTGCAACCGCGCTGGCTAAAAAACTGTATCTGGTGCTCTATGGCGGACTGGTGGCATTCGCTGCGCTGACATACGCATATACGGACTTCTTTAATGTTCGCGCAGCTGTAATTGTGGCCATCCTTGCGATTATCGTAATCATAAGCGTAATTGCCCATCTATCTGTATTGCGCAAAAAGGAAGCCATTTCGTTTGTGCTGTCCGGGCTTACACTGTGTTTGGTTGTTGTGTTGTTATTCACAGGGTTGTATCCCAGAGTTATGGTAAGCTCGCTCGGTGCGGCATATGATATGACCATTGATATGGCATCCAGCAGTTCTTATACGCTTGGGTTGATGACAATAGTTGCCTTTAGCATTTTGCCATTCGTTTTAGCATATCAGATTTGGAGTTATTACGTATTCCGCAAGCGCGTAAGCACCACTCCGGAAATAGCGGAATAAAAGAGAGCATCTGGCATATTTGACAAGAATTTATGGCGCTTTCCAGGCTCCAAAAGGGTCTGTACCCTTTTGCTTCTGCTCGCTTTTTTGCAGGGAATCGCTGTTATTGTTCAGGCGTACTCTTTAGCTTTAGCCATATCTGGCTGCTGGTCGGGTGAAAGGGTATCGGTGCTACTTGCGCCGGTATCCTTTTTTTTGTCGGCCTTTCTGCTTAGGCATGTTTTAATCTGGTGGCGCGGGAGAATATTGGAGGGATACTCCGGCACTGCCGGGAAAAACCTGCGCCGGCGTCTGTTGCGTAAAATGTTCGTCCTTGGTCCAGGCTTTGTGCAAAAGCGTGGAACAGGCAATCTTGTGACCATGCATATGGAGGGAATTCGCAGGATTGAAAACTACATATCGCTTTTCGGCTCAAAGACAATCAGCATACTCATTATACCTCCCATGATTTTTATATACGCATTATTTTTAGACTGGAAGTCAGCCATTACCATGTTTTTGGCACTCCCAGTCATTGTGGCATTTATGCTTTTGCTGGGACAGGTCGCGCGCAGCAGAGCCAGCAAACGTTACCAAAGCTACCGCATTTTGAACAATCATTTTGTCGACTCACTGCGCGGGCTGGAAACACTGAAGTTGCTTGGACTGAGCACTTCTTATGCTAAAACGATAGGTCAAATGAGCGAAAACTACCGCAAAGCTACAATGGGCACCCTAACCGTGGCGTTTATGTCAGGGTTCGCCCTGGACTTTTTTGCCACACTTTCCGTGGCCGTTATTGCCCTGTTTCTTGGCTTACGCCTGCTGGACGGCACTTTGTTGCTGGCGCCAGCCCTAACCATGCTGATCCTCACACCCGAGTATTTCGCCCCTATAAGGGATTTTGGAGGTGACTATCACGCCACACTTGATGGTAAAAAGGCTTTGGATGACATTCAAGCGGTGCTGGGCATGCCGGTGTTATCAGATAGTCTTACTGAGCAGCATATTGCGCATTGGACAGACTCTGCGCGCCTTGTAATAACGGATGTTACAGTCGGTGAAGCCCGCTTGGACGGCGTTGAAAGCGCACCACACCGGCTGGAAAAGCTATCTTTTTCGCACAAGGGCTGGGGCAAAATCGGAGTTATTGGTGCCAGCGGTGCCGGAAAATCCACTCTGATTGAACTACTGGGTGGGTTTATAACGCCAGCAACGGGTGAAATACAGCTTAGCGGCGCACCAATGGCGCATTTAAGACGCCCGGACTGGCAAAAACAAGTCATCTATATTCCCCAGCATCCATATATTTTTCAGGCGACTTTGGGCGACAATATACGTTTCTACACGCCGCACGCCACAGATGAACATGTGCGCCATGCAGCACACAAAGCCGGCTTGGACGAACTGCTTGATGCCCTGCCAAAGGGATTAAATGAAATGCTTGGTGAAGGCTGGCGGGAACTGAGTGGCGGTGAGGAACAGCGCGTAGCTTTGGCGCGTGCATTTTTGGATAACGAACGCCGTATCCTGCTTTTCGATGAGCCCACAGCCCACATCGACATTGAAACAGAATATGAGCTAAAAAAGAGCATGCTTGATCTGATGCAGTCGCGTTTGGTGTTTTTTGCCACGCACCGCCTGCATTGGTTGAGTGAAATGGATTGGGTTTTACTGCTGCACAAAGGCCGCATTGTAGCACAAGGCCGCCCTGAAGAACTGCTTATGCACCAAGCCTGCCAGTCTCTAATATATGACGATAGGGAAACAATGAGCGGCAATGCCTAGACCGACAGAGCACAAAGGCATGCGTCTTATGCCGCAGGCACGGTGGTTGCGGGACTACCTGTTGCACTATAAAGGATTGTTGTGTCTAATTTTACTCTTGGGCTTGCTCACATTTATTTGTGCCGGCGGACTGATGTTCATATCAGGTTATCTGATTTCAGAGGCTGCAACTCAACCGGAAAACATTCTTCTCATCTATATGCCGATTGTCTTGACGCGAGCCTTTGGTATTGTCAGGCCGAGCCTGCATTACTTTGAGCGTCTGGCAAGCCATAACTTTGTTTTGCGCATGACGTCAACTTTACGCGTTCGTCTCTATAAAGCGCTGGAACCGCATGCCACACGCAGGCACAATAAGCATAAAACAGGTGATATCCTGAGCATACTGGCAGATGACATAGAGCATATACAAAACCTGTATCTTAGGATTATTTTCCCATCCATTGTTGCCG
>WRHS01000075.1 GCA_009783135.1 Dehalococcoidia bacterium | reverse complement strand
ACAGCGCCTAATCACTACGACAGTGTTGAATTTTGCTTTTAAGAATCGATGGGGGCACAGCCACACGCCAGCCCTGTTGTGACCCGTGAGTACAACGGGTATGTTGGTTGTCAGGGATAGCGCCGGAGAGCATAAACCGCTTAGCGTTGTGTTGGGCGGTTTTTGTTGGAATATGTTGTGGCGGAGATTGCAGAGGGTAGAGCGCCATGCGTTGCCTGAAAAAAATGAGGTCGCCTTTGTGGCGGCAATTGCTTTGCCTGCTCTACCTCACTCTTGCCGTTTCACTCCCAGTTCATGCCTACCCTGCCCGCGTCGTTGCCGTTGCCGATGGCGACACCATAACCATAGAACCCATCCAAGGCGGCGGCAGGGCCAAGGTGCGCCTGCATGGCATAGACTGCCCAGAAAAGGATCAAGCCTACGGCCAGGCGGCGACAGTTTTTGTAATCGACGCCGTCCTGTTCAAGGTGGTAGACGTTCAGCCCACGCCACAGGGGACGGATCGCTACGGGCGGATCGTGGCCGTGGTGGAAATCCCCGGCAAGGCATCCTGCAAGAGCTTCTGTTACAGGAGGGGCTAGCATGGGTGTATCCGCAGTATTGCAAAGACTGCAAAGCATGGGAAGCCATGCAGGCCAAGGCTAGAAAACACGGGAAGGGGCTATGGGCGGATGAGGGGCCGGTTGTGCCGTGGGATTGGAGGAGGCAGAAATGAATTGGAAGCGAAGATGCTCGTGAATAGACGATTAGGGTATGAGGCGAAAAGGAAGGAACAAGACGACATCGCCTTTAGACTTTGTTTAGATTGACTTTTTTTTCGAAAGCATATTGACAGAAAAAAAATAGCGTTGTAATACCCGGATTGACATTTTTTTTGAAATCTAGTAAAAGTCTAAAAATATGTACGCTACGCCACTGCCATCGCAAATTCTGGAGGGCAGTCTTGGGAGCCAGTTATAGCTGTTATTCGATGTCACCGGTTTTAACCAGTGGACTATTCACATCACACTTGCCTAGCCGAGGAAGCATTGGGTGGCTACAGAAAAGAAAATTTGCGGATATCATGGAACCGACAAAGAGTACGGTGATGCGATATTTCAGACAAAAATTTTTCTTCCATCACAGAGCGATGCTGAATGGCTTGGGAAAGGTGTCTATTTTTATATCAAATCAGATGACGCTGCCGAATGGTGCAAAAAACGAAACTACGACAATCCGATGATACTGCGTGCCTGTGTAATAGTTAAGGAAGATGAATATTTAGATTATGACACCGAAGACGGGAAAGGGCTTATAAGAAGTGCCATGGAAGTTATTACCCATGCTTCCAAGTATACAAAATTTGGCGAAAACAATGCTGCTGCGAAAAACCAACACGCGATTGCGATGGTACTTTGGGCCGAATTCCCAGAGCTCAAAGTATTGCTTGGGACTTTTCCTACTCAAGCGCACCCGTTTCCTGTTATTAAGGATGTTCGGCCATTACGTCCTGAATTCTGTGTGAGAGATAGTTCATATTTACGCGAAATCGAGATCTGTTAGGAGGAGTGTGGCATGCTTTCCAAGCAATATGTTGTTGAAAAACTTCACCAAAAACTGAATGAAATGCCAACGCCTTACAAGCATGCGTATCTACGAAAATTTGGCTTTGAATTTGATACCGATGTTCCTAGTGCTGTTAAGAACATTATGAAACTGTATGATAGCACATGGGGAACAGGCGGAAGTACGAATGAAGATATCCGTTTTGGGCAGGCTTATAAGGAAGCTCACGGCATCGGCCTTCAGGCTGTAATGAGGTTTCAGTCGGATGGATAAAGCAACTTTTTTTGAGATTTATGATGACACTATATGCCCAATCATCGATAAAATAATAGGAGATAATCCTACGTTTGATATTGAACATACAAAAAGTCCTGCTAGCTTGTACGAATGCTATTTGCTGAAAAAAATCTCGCTACGGTCCGTTTTAAAGAATCATAGTGGGAATGACGATGGTGATAGTGCAAATAACAACGATGCTGAAGATAAACCCATACCAGCGCTATTGGATCGCCATAAAATCGCTGCTTGTTTGACTGCGGCGATTATTGATGTACGCCTTTTATCAAGCAGGAAAACAAACGAACAGGACAATGGCCCATTACATTCGCTTAAGGATGCGCATCGATTAAACGAGCAGTTAGCTTTTATGTGCGGTCTAAGTGTATTGAGCATGTTTATGGCAACTAAGAGCAAACAGAATGAGCGAGTTGTTGATGAGATAACAAACAATCTCAAAGATGGTTTTATTTTTCCGCCCCCAGTCAACGGCAAAGCATGTCCCGACTCTTTGGTTCGTGCGCTGTATTTTTCACATATATCATATGGGGTAAACCCAATTCTTATGGCAAGTATCTACTATCTTCTGGAGCAATATTTTTACAAGTGCTTTGACATCATACTGGACGTAAAGGGTACATAGCCAAGTCATCTCATCTGTAGTTTATGTGAAGAGAAGCCTTTAGCTACTCGTTTATTCGCCGAAGTATCCTACTGCTATGTCACGCCTCACCTGTCGGTATCGGCGTGAAGATCGCAAAGCAAAAAGCGCGGTTTTTGCTTTGCTTACGCCGCCTCTGGCGGCGCGCACCCCCCTTGGGGTTGCGTCCAGTGTCGCGTGACGCGACACTACCCCCCCAGCAGCCTTTCTTTTTGCCCCCACTTGCGCCACTATGCCCCATGTACTGTCACCCATTCCGTACCGCCCCAACAAACTCTGCGTGCTGAAGGCAATGACCTCCGCATCCTCGCTTATTGTACCAAGCGCGGCATCAGCTTGTTTTCTCCGGCCCCGCTGCCCTGCCCGGCAAAAATGGAGACACCTAGCCAACAAGACACCGAGAATTTTTCTTGGTACTTCTTTTGGCATTTCAAAAAATATTTCTAGTTTAGCATAGTAAATACACGCTATTAAAATAAGTACTCGATTGCGTCCATCCCACCAAATCACCATCCCGGAAAGCCCCACGAAGCCTAAAAAGCCTCGTGGGGTTTGGTTTTTATTGGGCATGGCACTCCCGCATAGTCCCGTAAAGTCTATGGACATCCCGCGCTAATTACGGTATTTTAGACGGTACATTGCCTCCGGCGAATGTCGATACCGTCAGCGCGAGTAGCTTTACAACGCAAGGATTTTCCAGATTGACGGTATTTTTCTCGCATACTGGACATGGGGATACACGCAAGACGCAAAGCGCGTTTTAACAGGTTATTCCCACTCAACCTTGACTTGTGCGTGGCAGGATGTAATTCCGGTAGGCTGTGTCACAGACAATGGTTGATCGCCAAATAAATACCTATTATCACTAGGCTGTGTTGTACTTCGTGATTGATCGAGTTCACAAGGACTTGTTATTTCACGCTATTTTCTAAGCGCCTGATTTCATTCAGCACTGCTGCAAAGAAATCCAAGGGGTCAACTTGTAGGGCTTCGCATATACAGAATATCGTATTCACCGTGGGTTTCCTGTTGCCCTTTTCAATGTCACGCACATAGCCTCTCTCGATATCCGCAAAATCTGCCAGGGATGACTTGCTCATCCCCTTCTGCTTTCTGAGCGATTCTATGGTGTTAGCCAGTGCTTCTGCCAAGTGCGGATACCTTCTCATACCCAAGTTGTACCGGAAACCTTGACGGCGGGCGGTTACTAATGTAACCAGTCGAGTGGATACTTTTGTCACCAGACAACACTCACCACTCGGAGGCCGCGATATGCGAACATTTGAAACGATGATTGGCGCAGGCACTCGGTCACAGAAAGTTAGGGTGCAAGCCGACAACATTATGAAAGCTAAAATGCTGTTTGAGGCGCAGTATGGCGCAGGGTGTACACAAGGTCGCAGTATCAACGAAGTAAAGGAAGCGCGAGAGGGCAGTAGGAGTAGGGGAACCGACGATGAGATGAACCCAATAAAAAACATTATAGAATATGCTAAAGTAATTTTATTTTTCTTCCTCCTAGCTGTAGCGTGTGCTCTTGTACAGATTTTTGGTTGAAGCCCTACACGTCACGGAAAATGGAGCAACAGGGCTGGCAGCCCTGTTGACACTGGCACGCGGCGGGCGTAAATTCGCGCACATGCAAAAGGAGGCCTCAACATGGCTGTTTATCGCGTAAGTTACAAACTTATCAACGGAGGAAAGTGCCCAGATATACACAGTAATCCTGACAAACTTTTCTCGCGCATCCTGAAGGGTATGAAGCAAATGGATGCGCGAGAGATTTGGGAGGATAATACGGAATGGCTCCTCCATACGGAAGAGTATGCCGGAGAATTGTGGAAACTTGCGGAAACAATACTCAGCAAATTTGATGAAAAGGTACGCGAGCGGAAATGTGTCTTGGATAAGAAGGAATGTGGTCAAGGCGACTGCAAATTTTTATCATTGCAGCTATGCGTATCGGAAGTTCACCACTATGGATTTTATCCCGATACAGATGCCGATGCAAAAATAATACAGTGGCTAGAAGACCGTGGTGTTAAAGTCTATCGGAGGACTGCTAGTGGACTTATAAGCCCATGATTTCACTTGCAGGTTTTCCTGTATATTCTTCGAGCAAGGCTTCGAGTTTGGTTATGAACTCCTTATTACACTGTGAGTGATCCTCGCGCACAGGTATTATATAACCGCCGCAGTTACCTATCATGTGAATGTAGCTACAATCAACAGGGATGAGTACGCACCTCTTGTCAATTTTACGAATATCGTAAGCTGCCATACTACACCCCCACAGGCACGGCT
>WRHS01000074.1 GCA_009783135.1 Dehalococcoidia bacterium | reverse complement strand
CCTCACCGATTTCAGGATGCTGAGTGAGCATATACTGATGGAAACTATTCTCAAAATCACCCATCTTGGCAGGCGCGACGTCATCTACAAAACCATTTATGGCAGCATAGAGAATCATCACCTGTTGCTCAAGCGACATGGGTACGTACTGCGGTTGTTTCAGAATTTCCGTAATGCGACGACCGCGATCAAGCTGAGCCTGAGTGGATTTATCCAACTCTGATGCACCAAACTGAGCGAACGCAGCCAACTCGCGATATTGTGCCATAGCCAGCTTTAGCTTGCCGGCCACTTTCTTCATAGCCTTGGTTTGAGCGGCAGAGCCGACGCGGGAAACTGAAGTGCCTGCATTGAGAGCCGGACGAACGCCGGCGTTAAACAGGTCAGTTTCCAAATACAACTGCCCGTCCGTAATTGAAATAACATTGGTTGGAATATAAGCAGAAACGTCACCGGCCTGGGTCTCAATGACAGGCAAAGCCGTCAAAGAGCCGCCGCCGTGGGCCTCATCCAATCTGGCAGCACGTTCCAACAAGCGACTGTGCAGATAAAACACGTCACCGGGATAAGCTTCGCGACCCGGAGGACGGCGAAGCAGCAGAGACATCTGGCGATAAGCCCAGCCATGCTTTGAAAGATCGTCATAGACAACCAAGGCATCTTTGCCGGCTTCCATGAATTCCTCGCCAATAGCACAACCGGCATAAGGCGCCAAATACTGCAACGCCACTGAGTCAGCAGCATTGGCTGCCACCACAATGGTGTGCTCCATAGCACCCATCTCCTCAAGCTTGCCAACCACCTGAGCCACTTTGGAGGCTTTTTGTCCGATGGCGACATAGATACAAATCAGGTCGCCGCCCTTCTGGTTGATAATGGCATCAAGAGCCAAAGCCGTTTTACCAGTGGAACGATCGCCAATAATAAGTTCGCGTTGACCACGACCGATGGGGATCATGGCATCTACGCATTTAATACCGGTCTGTACCGGGGTATCCACGGAGCGGCGCACCACCACATTGGGGGCCATTTTCTCCAGCGGTCTGGTGCGGTCAGTTTTAATAACACCTTTGCCATCAAGCGGACGACCAAGCGGATCAACCACCCTTCCTATAAGGCTATTGCCCACAGGAATCTCGGCCACACGGCCTGTCGCACGCACTTCATCGCCTTCCTTAATGCCGGAGTCGTCGCCCAAAACAACGGCGGAAACACTATCTTCGCCAAGGTTAAGGGCAATGCCGATGACATCTCCCGGGAACTGCAGCAACTCATTTGATTTAGCTGCCGAAAGTCCGTTGATGATAGCCACGCCGTCGCCTACGGTAAGCACGTTACCGACATCAACAACCTTGACCTCAGAGCCAAATTGCTCGACCTGAGCTTTCAGTGCAGAAATAATATCTTGTTTTGCATTTGTCATCTAGAGTAACTCCTTACTCAGCATATCCAATTTATGACGTAGGCTGCCATCAATGAGCTTATCGCCCACACGAATGCGAATACCGCCTACAATTGACGCATCAACGCTGGCTTTGATTACCACAGGGTGTCCCAAAATTTCGCCCAGTTTTTTGCCCAAGGACAACTTATACTCGTCATCCAAGGCAATAGCAGTGGTAATCTCAGCTACCTCAACACCATGCACTCCATAATACATATCCAGCAGGTGCTGGTACTCAATGGCCAAATAAGGCAACTCACCGAGTTTCCCTTTTTCCAGCAGGTGGGCCACAACGCCCAATACTTCCTGACTGAGACCGCCGGTACGCTCACTTAGCAACTGCAGCTTATCTGCCACGGGCCCGTCTTTGCCCAGTTGAGCCATCAATGACGTATCAGTGGCAAGGTCAGCAACTTTGCGCAACTCACCCAACCATTTGCTGGGCTGCTTTTCGCTCATCCCAGCGTCAAAAAGACCTTTAGCCAGATCTTTGGCTTGCATATTAGTAGCCATAACTTTTTCTCTCTATGCAGGTTTTACGTTTTGCCTAATGTGGCAGCTTCTTTCAAAGCTTCATCAATAATCTGCTTCTGGGTTGCCTCGTCCAGGGAATGCCCGAGTGTTTTACCGGCAACGGAAACAGCCAGATCAGCCACTTCCTTGCGCAAATCGGCCACAGCCTCTTCTTTCTCATGAGCAATCTCAACACGAGCCTTCTCTATCATGGCATCAGCCTGTTTGCGCGCATCCTGCTCCGCACGATGCCGTACGTCTTCAGCCGCCTTAACAGCCTGATCCACAATTTTCTGCCCTGAAGCACTGGCCTCTTCTATCTTCTTAGCCACTTCCTTCTCAGCATCCGCAGCTTCAGCTTTGGCATGCTCGCCAGCCTCTAAGCTCTCCCTTATCTTGGCTGCCCTAGCATCCATCATCTTCATGATGGGCTTGTAGGCAAACAGCCGAAGCAGTAAGAGTAGCAGAAGGAAACTAACCACCTGCGATATTAAAAGCGGCCCATTTAAGCCAAGTCTCTCTATTGGATTCACTTTCCCCCTCCTGGGTACAAAGTCTATAACTTAAGCGACAAAAATCAACAGAATAGAAATAACCAGAGCGTAGATAGCAACGGCCTCTGTAAGACCGGCCATCAAAATCATGTTGGTGAACATGCGGCCCTGAGCCTCCGGGTTGCGGGCAACGCCGTTGAGCATGGCATTACCGATAAGCCCCAGACCAATACCGGGACCGACAGCACCTAGACTAATAGCCAAACCGGCACCTAACAATTTCGCTGCTTCAGCATCCATTTGCGACAAGCCTCCTTAATATTTTATAAGCGTTATTGTATTTCTTAAGCTGTTTTATGATGCTCTTCCGAGCTATGACTACTTACAGACAGTGATATGTACACGATAGTCAATATACCAAAGATAAGCGCCTGAATCACGGCAAAGAACGACTCCAAGCCATAGAACACCATCGGCACAAAGTATGGCACGACGTAGGCAATCACCAGCAGAATAATCTCACCGGCCAGCATATTGCCAAACAAACGGAAAGTCAGCGAAACGATGCGGATTAACTCACTGACCAGCTCCAAGAGGCCGACTATGCCCATGATAAAACCGGAAAGCAGCGCCATAACATCAAACTTGCCTTTGAAAATCTTGCCAATGGCGCGGCCGAAATCACCCCATGTAATAAACTTCTTGAGATATCCAAGTCCCAAACGTTTGAAACCCATAAATTCCACTGTAAAGAAGGTGATCAGTGCCAAAGCAAGCGGCGTGTTCAAGTCGGTATTTGCGGCACGCAACAACTCCACATTGCCTTCATGCGTATGGTAGTGTATTGAGCCAAAACCGGGAATAAGCGCCAGCAAGGCGTTAAACAGAACAAATAGGAATATGGTTGCCACCAATGGGAAGAACTTCCTGCCGTCTTTTTCGCCGGCCGTATTGACACATAAATTGTAAATATAACCAAGGATACTCTCTGCAGCAGACTGCGCACGTCCAGGAACTAACTTGGGCTTGCGCGTGATGAAGAAAGCAATTAATACAAGCACAATCACGGTTATCCATGTGGCCAGCATACTGTTGGTTACAGGTACACTAAAAACATGGAAAATCGCATCCGACGGAAGCTTGGGCTCAGGAAGCTCCAAAGACATCCAATGAGGCAGGCCGGTGATGCCGAATTTTTGACCGAGCGGCCCGGCTAAAATGCCGAGCACCACGCTTGTCAGAACAACAAGCGCAACAATAATAACAACCGGTAACGAACAACCAAGACAGCCTTTTTTCTTAGCCACTAACTATCCCCTTTATCCCGCTTATTCTTGATAAATGGGAGAGACATTCATTACGCGCCATAAACAGCGATATTAAAAATCGCTTAAAAGCCCGGTGTCCCGCCAGCAATTCAACAGGGTAGAGATGCCACCCGAAATTGCTAGCAGGCAGAATAGCAGAATTGGTGGAGCAAAGTCAAGACGCTGCCAATCTCAAAAAGCATCTGCCTTAACAAATTATTTTAATGCTGCATTATTTTACATTACATTAAATGTCAAATGGCCCCGGAAGAATTCCTCCGGGGCCATCGTCACGCAAACGCCAAAGCGGTCACGATTTATGATTTGAATTTGCCGAAATCCTCAAGGTCCAAACTATTAAGAAAATCGCTGAAAGCAGACAGCTTGCCCAGTTCCTCTTCGCTTACCTTGCCTGACCTTGTCTCGTGCATTCTGTTGCCCATCTCAGGTTGCTGCTGATTGTCCATAATAAACTCTTCGCCATCACCGTGTGATAATGATATTCCAGCCTTATCCAGTACAGCTTCCTCAGCAAAAATAGGCACGCCACTTGCGGTGAGAGCCAGCGCCAATGCATCCGACGGACGGGAGTCAACCTCAATTTGCCCTTCACTTACGGAGAGGATTACCTTGGCATAAAAGGTGTCATTCCGAAGGTCGCTGACAATAACAGAATTGATGGAAGCACCCAAACTATTTATGACGGCGCCCGTAAAATCATGTGTCAATGGCCGGGGAACCTGCTCACCGCGCAGTTTAATGGCAATGGCGTTGGCTTCCGCCGGACCAATAAAGATAGGAAGATATCTCTCGGCAGCCCTTTCTTTGAGCAACACCACATAAGGCGTGCCGTGTTGGGCCGCTTTCGGGTTCATCATGCCTACCCGCAGGCTATCAATAGTCATTTCTATCATTTCAAATCCCCCTTACAACCATGTTTATGATTCTACCCCTCAAGTTTTCGGAGTGTCAAATAAGGCACGCGACTAATTCACAGCTTTCCGTACGTACGAAAAACCTCTCTACACCACGAAACCGGAGTGTTTGGTATATCTCTATGGCGGGAAAACCTCTACAAAGCCTGCGTACTATGCAGGCATCCCAACCTGAGCGGCTTGAAATGGTATGGCTTTTGAAGTTTGCCGGAATCCGCATGTCACGCTATAATGGATATTATTTTCTTGGTTGCAAAAGCCGTCGGACTACTTGAATGGCAAAG
>WRHS01000073.1 GCA_009783135.1 Dehalococcoidia bacterium | reverse complement strand
GCAGAGCCAGCATCATTTCCGCTATAGGCAAATCCCCCTCACCCATCATGCGGTATTGAACATTGCCGCCTGAGTCCACCACAGAATCCTTGACATGTACGTACTTAATATATGTGCCCAGATTTTGTATGGTCTTTTCGGCTGTTTCAGCGGCAAAACGGTAGGGGTGATGCACGTCCCACAGCGCTCCTACCGCATCGCTTGCCACCTGTTCCAGCAGACGATATAAGCGTGACGTGTCGCAATATACGCCGTTTGTCTCAACAAGCAAAGTAACGTTGTGTTGCTCGGCAACCTGCGCCAGTGTTTTCAGTTGTTCTGCGATGGATAAGTCATCTATCTCATCGCCTGCCGGGGCTGGTGCGCTGTCGGCAAGTATTCGCACGTAAGGAGTTCTGAGTTTGCCTGCGAGTTTGATGTATTCGCTGATTTCCGCAAGGTTTTCAGCTTTGCGTTCTTTATACTTAAGGCAGCAATCCGAGGAAAAGCACGGGATGGAAAGGCGTAGCGTGTCCAATCTCTTGATTGTGCCGGGCAATTCTTCCGCTGCAAACGGCTGTGCACGTACGGCAAAAACCTCTTCCCCAAGGCCTCGCACTTCTATCCCGTCAAAGCCGAAATCCTTAGCTGCGGATATGATATCCTGCCAACTCCAATTAGGGCATGCAAGTGTGGAAAATGCGAGTTTCATTTGTGTTCCTCCAACTTATTATTGGCTGTTCCCTGTGCTTTTTTCCGCATCGGCATCACGCAGTTCGCGGCGCTTAATCTTTCCGCTGATGGTTTTGGGCAACGCATCTACAAATTCGATGATACGCGGATATTTGTAAGGTGCGGTAACCTTTTTCACATGGCTTTGCAGTTCTTTTTTGAGCTCATCCGATGGCGCAAAGCCTTTGGACAGTATGATGGTCGCTTTCACGTTAAAGCCTCTTTCGGGGTCGGGCACGCCGGTAACGGCTGCCTCAAGAACTGCCGGATGCTCAATCAGGGCACTCTCCACCTCAAATGGTCCGATGCGGTACCCTGAGCTTTTGATGATGTCGTCATTGCGTCCGCAAAACCACACGTAACCATCCTCATCACGCCAAGCCATATCGCCTGTGTGGTACACGCCGTTGTACAGCACCTTTTGAGTCAGCGCGGCGTCTTTATAATAACCCATAAAAAGACCCAGAGGTCGGTGCTTTTCATCTGGTACAGGCATGCAGATTTCGCCCTCTTCGCCGACCTCGCACTCGCGTCCGTCGGCATCCATGATGGTGCAGCGCGTCAGCGGCATGGGAAGTCCCATAGAGCCGGGCTTTGGCTCACACCATGGGTTCGTGGCGAATACTACGGTGCACTCGGTTTGTCCGTAGCCTTCGCGCAGCTTGAGCCCTGTCGCCGCCAGCCACTGGGTATATACCTCAGGGTTTAACGGCTCACCGGCGATGGATGATTTTTTTAGCGATTTCAAGCTGTATTTGCCAAGGTCTTCCTTAATGAAAAGACGGTAGATTGTAGGCGGGGCACAAAATGAGGTGATTTTGTATTTGTCGATGAGCGATAAAAAGTCGCCCGCTGAGAAACGGTCGTCGAAATCGTAAACGAATACTGTTGCCTCACACAGCCATTGACCGTAGAGTTTTCCCCATGACGCCTTCGCCCATCCGGTTTCAGCCACGGTTAGGTGCAGGTCATTTTCATCCAAATTGTGCCAGAACTTAGCTGTTGTGATATGACACAACGGGTAATAATAGTCGTGCGCCACAATCTTAGGCAGTGCCGTGGTGCCGGATGTGAAATAGGCTATCATAACGTCGCGGCTGTCTGGTGCATCATCTCCCGTCGGGCGGATAAAAACTTCGCTGCTTTCGTCTGCCAGCTTATTAAAATGAACATATCCGGCGCTTTCGCCTGAAAGTAAGGCTTTTATCTTTAATATGTCGCAGGTTGCCTCCTCGGCGGCATTGATTTTGCCTCGCATGCTTTCGTCATTGACCGTAATCACCATTTTGATTTCGGCAGCTTTAATGCGGTATACCAAGTCTTTTACTGATAGCATATGTGTTGCCGGAACCAGTATGGCGCCGATTTTGTGCATGGCCATGGCGAAATACCAGTATTCATAGCGCCGCTTCAGCATAGCGAGAACGGCATCACCTTTGCCAATTCCCAGCGAACGCAACGCATTGGCCATCTTGTCGCTCATGCGTTTTACTTCGGCAAAACTGATAATCTTCTCCTCGCCCTGGTCGTTACACCACACAATGGCGTTCTTGTCTGGTTTTTCTTTTGCCAACTCGTCTACCACGTCATAGCCGAAGTTAAAACCATGCGGCATGCTCACATGGAAGTTCTGATAGAAATCCTCAAATGAGGCATATTCCGTTTTACAATACTTGTGGATAATTCCCATAGCCTATTCCTTTCCCGAGATGACGATGATCATGTGTGCTGTTTTGTTTTCCAAGGCCTCAATGCTATGCGGGTAGGTGGAATCAAAGTAAACCGAGTCTCCTGCCTGAAGGACTGTTTCGTGCTTGTCAATTTTAACGCGTACTGTACCGTCAAGCACATAGTGGAATTCCTGCCCTGCGTGGCAAACCAAGGAGGGGGCGTCGCTGTCATGCTTTGGCTCGATGGTAATGTAAAATGGATCCGTCGTGCGTTCAGCAAAGTTGTATGCAAGCGACTGGTAATCATAGTCTTTCCTGCGGCTGACGCCTACACCTTTGCCCTTGCGCACTACAGAGTACTGCGACAGCTTGGCGCTTTCCCCGCTTAAAAGCTCAGTCATGCTGATATCAAAATGCTGCGACAAATCATGCAGAAAACTCACGGGAATTTCAACACTGCCATCCTCATACTGGGATAACTGCTCCGGTGTTGTGCCTGCCCGCTTGGCAAACTCATCGGGCGTAAGTTTATTCAGCGTGCGTATGCCTTTGATACGCTCACCAATTTCACGGTTCATTTCAGACATATTCCATTCTCCTTCGCAGCCTGGTGAACTAGGCCTCTGTATCGTATTGAAAGCCTAATGTCAGGGCTTCCAGATTCATTGCCAAAATATCCTGCTTGCGCGCCGGAACTATGCTTTGCATCACGCGCCCGGCAGTTGCCTCATCGCAGAGTTTTGTTTCACGCAACAGCTTGCCCAATAGCACCACGTTGGCCAGCGCCGGCATGCGCTTGTCTGTGGCAATTTGAGTTGCCGGTATACCGAAAATGCTGATGTCGCTACGTTCCGGTCTGCGTAGAATCAGGGAGTTGTCATAAAACAACGTCCCGCCTGCTACAGTGGCATGCTCAAACATATCCAATGCCGGCAGATTCATACAAACCAGAATATCCGGCGTGGATACGATGGGTGAGCCAATGCGCGCATCAGAGAGGATAACGCTGCAGTTGGCCGCACCACCGCGCATCTCAGGCCCGTAGCTTGGTAGCCACGAAACCTCGCGTTCCTGAGCCAGTCCCAATGATGCCAAAAATTTTCCGGCAAAGAGGATGCCCTGTCCGCCAAATCCAGCCAGCAACAAACGCGTCATACTTGGGTTCATTTGGACGCCTCCGCATCTGCTTTGTTTTTGAACACACCCAATGGATAGACAGGCAACATATGCTCGCGCAGCCAGTCAAGCGCCTCAAGCGGCTCAATGCCCCAGTTTGTTGGGCAGGAGGAGATTACCTCCACCAGCGAAAAGCCTTTGCCATCAACTTGTGTCTGGAATGCCTTTAGGATGGCTTTTTTGGCGTTGCGCACATTTTTTACGCAATCAACCGACACGCGCTCAATATAGGCGGCGCCATCAATCGTACTCAACATTTCGCATATGCGTAGCGGGTATCCGGCGGTCGCCGCATCGCGACCATAGGGGGACGTCTGTGTTAGCTGCCCTACTACGGTGGTTGGTGCCATCTGCCCGCCTGTCATGCCATAGATGGCATTGTTTACAAATATAATCGTGATGTTTTCACCGCGCGCAGCCGCGTGGATTGTTTCCGCCATGCCTATGGCTGCTAGGTCCCCGTCACCTTGGTAGGTGAAAACGATATTCTGCGGTCTGGCGCGTTTAATGCCGGTAGCTACGGCAGGGGCACGCCCATGGGCTGCCTGAGCCATGTCACAATTCAAGTAGTTGTAAGCGAATACGGCACAACCAACCGGCGCAAGGCCGATGGCTTTACCAAGTAATCCCAACTCATCCAGTGCCTCAGCTACAAGGCGATGGATGATGCCGTGCGTGCACCCCGGACAGTAATGCATTGTCGCGTCGGTAAGGGCTTTTGTCTTTTCAAATATAATTGCCATATACTCCTACCTCCTTCTACGCGCTCTGCTCTTGCATCGAGGCGGCTTCGCGAATCTTGTGCGATAATTCTTCCGGCGTGATTATCACCCCGCCTGTATGGTAGCATTTTAGCACCGGTTTGCAGCAGCGTATAGCAAGCTCCACGTCACCTGCCATCTGGCCCATACTCAACTCCGCTGCCACAAAAGCGCGTGCTTTTTGAGCGAGGTCATACAGGGGCTTCTTGGGGAACGGCCAAAGCGTGATGGGGCGTAAAAGTCCGACTTTAATACCCTCTTCCCTCATGCAATCAATGGCGTTTTGGGCAATGCGTGAGGTTGCGCCATAGGCTACCACCACAATATCGGCATCGTCGGTCAGATACTCCTCGTAACGCGTTTCTTTTTCTTCAATTGTTTTGTAGCGCTCATAACGTTTAAACACCGTAGCCTCAAGCTCTTCCGGCATAAGATAAAGCGAGCTTATAAGGTTTGCCGGGCGTTTTCCCTCGGTACCGCTAAGTGCCCATGGCTTGTCGGCGTGTGAACGCGGCACTTTTGCGCCGGTATCAACCGGTTCCATCATCTGTCCCAGCGTGCCGTCGGCCAGTATAGCTACCGTGATGCGGTATTCATCCGCCAGATCAAACGCATCAAAGGCAAGATCCAGCATCTCCTGCACGCTATTCGGTGCCAGCACAAGCATATGAAAGTCGCCGTGGCCTGCGCTTCTTGTGGCATGATAGTAGT
>WRHS01000072.1 GCA_009783135.1 Dehalococcoidia bacterium | reverse complement strand
TATGGACCTCCGGGTGCAGGAGCTGAAGGATGGGGCACAGCCTCTGTATGCCCTGCGCCTTAAGATAATCCAACAATGCCGAGGCAAACGCGTCTTCTGCGCCAGGAGCAGTAATGAAATCCAAATAGTCGCAGACGTCATTGTCGCCGATAAAGGAGGCAACCCCGGCCTTAAGCTTTAGAGGGGCAATTCCAATAACCTTATCGCCACGGCGTACCAGCAAAGGATATGCCGTAAAGCCGGCACCGAACGACTGCCACCATGAGAGTAGCCAATCCGGCAAAACGAACACCGATGGACAGCACAAAGCACTCTGCTCCACGCCATAGTAGCGCGTCAGGTTTTCCAGTTTTTCTGCGACGACAGAAATGCTCATATGATTGTTATCCTTAAATGTGCAAGCCAAAACAAGCAAAACACATGGCTCGTAATATACACCAAGCACCCCAACAAAGCCACCTGCGAACAATAAGGGCAACAAACGCGCAGGATTCATCTAACACCGGAGTTTTCTGTTCGCTTTGTTCAAAGGCAGCTGCGTTTATTGAAACGAACAACCATATGACACACGTGAAATAGGCATGAAAATAGCGGATTATTTGGTTATGTCAATTGAAACACAAAGTGAAACGTTTCAACTAATTTGAAACGCTAAATATCCATTCACACATTTTTTTCGGAATCGCCAAATACGGTGCTCCCAGCATCACCCCTCGTCATAAGCCCTCTTGATTAGCGGTTTAACTTTCTCCAAATCATCGGCGTTATTGATTATTGCCTGAACATCCCCTGTACACGCATGAGCAATTTTCGATACGTCCCGAATGGTTTTGCCGTCATACGCCACGTTGTCTGCCTTAACAGCCAGCGAAACAACTATTTGCCGCTTTGTCGGATAAACCTCAACGCATGCAAAATTCTTAATTTTTCTATAAGCGGTATACCATTTGAGTTCATTTTCGATTACGTCATCACCCAACGACAAAGTATAATCCTTGAGCGAATAATAAAGTGTCTTAAGCTGTTCGTCAGCTTTGGCTAACAAACTGGCAAAGGAACGGTTTTCATCGCTTCGCGCCACAGTAGTTGTACGGGTGGAATCCGATATTGGATTCACTTTCGGGGCATTGAGTTGCTCAAAAAGGATTAGTTCACTGCCGAATTTCTTGTACCTGATCAGCTTAATATTCCGCTGCATTTCGGATACAGCATGTTCGTCAAATTTGGTAAAGTTGCTGGCAACGCACATTACGCATGGGATGCTCCAGTCAATCTTAGATGCTATTTCTGAGCCTAGCTTCTCCATCACCAACAGCTTGAAATCTGCTTTATGGTCGCTAAGCCAACTTAAATAAAATAGCCCTTGGTTGATTACGTTTTCATCTGTTGAGCGCTTGTACTCAAATATTACAGGACAGTAATTTTCGTCAAGACCAAGGCTGTCAATTCTTCCATTCTTTACGGGGTATTCGCTTTTAAGAAATGTCACTCCAAAGAATGTCTGCATATTGTTTTCTATGACGTTCTGCAGTTCCTTTTCCAGCGCAACTGAAGATGCTGGTAATTCGGTTACACCACCGGATAGAGAAAACAACTTGATATCTGCCATGGCAACCACCTCATAATTTATCTTGGATAAATATAGCACACTTAGCTATGCATCATGGCTCTAAAACAAAGCCTAGCGGCGCCGCTGGCGAAAGGCTTCATACATCACCAAAGCTGCGGCAACCGACGCATTAAGCGAACTTATGCGCCCTCCCATAGGGATTGATGCCAGTGTATCGCATTTCTTGCGCGCCAGTTCAGAAATGCCATCACCTTCGCCGCCGACAACAATGGCTGTGGGCAGCGTGAAATCCACCTTGTCAAAAGGCGTTTTGCCGCAGGCTTCAATGCCCACAACCCACACATCGTTTTTCTTGAGGATCTCGATTGCCTGATTAATATTGGAAACGCGTGCAACCGGCACGTATTCGATAGCACCAGCTGATGCCTTTGCCACCACCGGCGTCAGACCAACCTCACGGCGATTGCGAATAATCAGCCCGTGTATGCCGCTTGCATCAGCCGAGCGCAAAATAGCACCCAGATTATGCGGGTCTTCCAGTCCGTCGACAATGCAATACAGCGGGGCTTCATTTTTGTTCTTGGAGAGCTGCAGCAGGTCTTCCAAGGTATGATACTCGCGTGCGGCGGCATAAGCGATCGTTCCCTGATGCGACGCGGTGGTTGCCTGCCTCTCAATTGCCTTGCGGGCTATGAACTCAAACGGTATGCTGCGTCTGCGCGCTAGTGCTACGATTTGAGCCACGACGCCGCCGCGCTCACAGTCGCTTGCCAACAGTACACGGTTAATGCTACGCCCCGAGCGTAAAGCCTCCAGAACCGGCTGCCGTCCCTCAATAATATCTGACATAGCCCTCACAGCATAGCAATTTGGCATAAAAATTCCAAACGCACTTTAAGAGGTGCTTGTCTTAGCACTATGACCAACCTCAAATACTAATAAAACTTTTGGGGTTGTTTTCGGTGGTTGGGTCAATTGAGCTTTTGCTGCGCATATACATGAGCTGCATGCTGAGCCTACGCCACATTTTCGCCAAGGAATATTCTCGGCATTGTGATTAAACAGCGATTCCAGCGTTTGTAAAACTTATCAAGGCTGACTTTTGCCAGATTGCCATGTGCCTCTTCATTTTCCAACACCAGATACAGCATATAGGTGGCTTTGCCTACCTGTCGCGTAAGCCTGATTGGGGGCTCCCCCGCTTTCACGGCATTAAAGTCCTTTTGGCGATGGGTGCGCTTGATGTATTTGACGTCAATAACACCCTGCTGCGACATGTAAAACTGAGCCACCTCTTTCATCAGGGTCTCTATTTCGTCCTGCTTTTCCAGCTTGGCCTCATATATGCAAATCTCATTGAACATAAAAGCTACTCCTTTATCATGTTTTCCACTGTGGCACTATAATGTTTTACCACAAAATGAAAGGGAATGCTTTTGGTCTGCCACTGTCAAAGCATGCAAAGCATCAAATCGTTGTTTGGTCAACATCAAAATTCAAAATATCCTAGAAATTCATAATAGTGAGCGACGTGATACAGTTTTACAAAATATATGTTATCGAGAAAATTTCATATTTTTCTCCAGCAACTTTTTCATGAAATCTCCCTAGTGCTACCTCAACACGCTTGCATCGCGCTCAAACAGTGACGTTCATTGCGCAAAACAACATTCGTGTAACACTACTGTTTTTGTGTTGTACACCATGGAAACATGCGTAAATTGTCTATTTTTTCATAGCAATATCTCAATTAACGACTATTGACATTAGAGCGACACCATCGTTTATCATACGTACATCAAAATCAACAAACATTACCGGAGGAGATAAGGTAAAATACAATTTAAGAGGAGCCTACTATGGTAAACAAACTTATGCGCTCGGGGCATTTTCGCAGCATATCGAAGAGGTTTATCGGCTTCGTGCTGGTTACCCTTATGCTCGTGTCTCAAATTATACAGGCGTTCCCTGTTATGGCAGACCCGCCGGGCGAGCTGGGGCAGGACAGCGGGAGTAGCATCTCGGGTTTCTTGTGGGTGGACGGGAATGGAAGCCTTCCAACCGACTGGGATGGTCTTTACAACGGTGCTGAAAGCCCATTGCCCGGTTATGCTGTCTTTCTTTATGCAGCAAATAACCTGCAAACGCCTCTTTCTCAAACAACTACCTCAGCAGGCGGCGCATATACATTCGGGGGGCTTGAGCATGGCAGTTATGTCGTAGGGCTTAAGTCCGCAACAGTTGACGGAAAAGAATATCTGCTCCCATTGGCAGTAACCGCTGAGAGCAAGTTTGCCATTGATTGGGGCACAAACCCATTGATGGCTTTTACCGACCCTATTACCATAACAGCAAATAGCACAATTGAAAATATTAACGCCGGCATGCGGCTGCCTATGGGAGTTGCACCAACGGCCACATACACCATTGACCTTTCAACTGTGGCCAATGGGGGTTATCTGGGCTACACTGTGTACAACGAGCAAATTGTTTTTGATACACCTGCCAATGGCAATATCTACGTCATTTCCCAAAGCAACAACTCATCTCCGTCACGCTTCAACGACATTACTATACGAAACAATGTCAATACTACACTTGTGCTAAGCGGAATTACATTCAGAGGTAACGTATCCGTTGGAACGAGTACTTCGGCAAACGCAAAATTAACTTTGCTTCTTTCCGGAAATAATACAATTAATGGCAGTATCTATGTAACATCATCAAACGCCCTCGTCATCGACAGTAATGCAACCACCGGCAGCAACAGTGGGACACTGACTGTCACCGCAGTATCACCAGGCTCAGATGCCGCAATTGGCGGCTCCAGTTTCAGCAGAGATGCAGGCTCCATCACTATTAGAGGCGGCACAGTCACGGCCACCGGGAGCACATATGGCGCAGGTATCGGCGGCGGCAACAATGGAAACGGTGGTAACAGCACCGTTGAAATCCATGGCGGCACGGTATCCGCAAGCAGTATATATGGTGCCGGCATTGGTGGTGGCGGTTGTGGAGGTGCCAGCTTTGATGCCACAGGCGGTATTGGCAATATCATCATCTCCGGCGGCAATGTTAGTGCGACAAGCGAGTACGGCGCTGGTATTGGAGGTGGAGGAGGAGGAGTTACCGCCGGAGCTCTTGACATATACAGAAAAGACGGTGGTAGCGGCGGCAATATAACTATCAGCGGCGGCAGTGTTACATCTACCAGCACCTATGGTGCTGGCATCGGTGGTGGCGGAAGCCAATACCACCGTGCAGGTAATGGAGGCACTATAGCCATCACTGGCGGTAATGTGATTGCAACTAGCACCAAAGGAGCCGGTATCGGCGGCGGCAGTTATGCCAGCAGCAACGTTCCGGGTGCATTCAGCAATGGTGCCGGGGCCGTTATAACATTTAACGCCACAGCGGACATCAAGGCATACTCCGAAGGAAACCTTCCGGCAATTCACGCCTCAAACAATAATGCCGGCAACGGATATTATGTCAATGCTATGCTCGACAACC
>WRHS01000071.1 GCA_009783135.1 Dehalococcoidia bacterium | reverse complement strand
GTGCTAACCCGTTTTGCATGCCTAAGTCATGCCCGTAGTCTGTACTGTTTTGTGCGATTAAAACAATCTCGCGTATGCCGCGTTCCTGCAGCTGTCTAGCCTCAGCCAGAATGGCATCTATAGGACGGCTTGTGGCAGGGCCTTTTATTGACGGAATAGCACAGAAAGCGCAGTTTCTGGAGCATCCATCGGCGATTTTGAGGTAAGCGCTGACTCCCTGTATTGAAAAACGTGGCGCCCCGCGCTCATCGCATGGCGTGGCATCATCTATTTGTATGTCAGAAGGAGAGACATTGTTTGCGTATAAGCTATCAGCCAACTCAACAATTTGCATCCAGCTACGCGTTCCTATGATGGCATCAATACCGGCAACCTTTTGCATGACAGAGTTGCCATAGCGTTGCGTGAGGCAACCTGCGGCAATAAGAATCTGCTCGGGCTTTTTGCGCTGGGCGAATTTGGCGAGAGTGCTGTAAGACTCATCTTTGGCGATGTCAATAAAGCCGCATGTGTTGATGATTATGATATGGGCTTGTTTCGGACTGATGACCAGTTGATAGCCTGCGCGGCTTAAAAGTGCGGACATGGAATCAGCGTCAACGGTGTTTTTGGCGCATCCAAGCGAAACTATGTGAAAGCTTTTATTTTTCATTGTCTTAAATAATCTGTGTTATTAGTCGTTTGATGATATTCTAATGCCTCTTTAAAATTTCCAGCAGGGAGTTGAAATAGCGTAGCTTCACCGCGCCTACCGGAAGTTTGAGTTGATGCCGTTCCACAACATCCATTCCGTTGAGATTATCCATTGCTGGCTTGAGTGATAATAACTGACTTTCATCACCCGATTTTACTATTGCATCAATGCGTTTTTCCAAGTCAACCGCCTTGGCAATACGGGACAACTGCGCCGCAGCCAGTTCAGGAGTAATCTGATGGTGTTGTTCTTTTATGCGGGTAAGTCGCGCGACGGAGGTGTAAGTGGTGTCAACGATCTGTTGGCGGCTCATCCAACGCGTCTCGTAGTTAAGGGTTTCTTTCCAGCTTGGGCGCGTAAGCGCAGCGCGGTGCTCAGCCAGCGTGCGGTGGATGACCTTATAACCATAGCGCTCAGGGTTTTCAAAGCATAAGCTTCCCGGGTCAAGAAATGGCGATAACGGCCCGATGAATAAGAAGAGACGTTTGTCCGAATTGAATTTGTCATATAAGTATTCACAGTAATCCAGTGTCTGCTCAACTGACTCGGAGGTTTGTTCAGGCAGACCAATCATGAAATAGATTTCCATGCGCGATGCACCCAGTTCAAGCGCTTTGCCGATGCTATTTTCAAGTTCGTCGTTGCTGTAAGACAGACCAATGGTGCGGCGCACTTTGGTGTCATGCGACTGTGGTGATATATCTATGGCGAAGCCCGGCTTGGCGCGGGCAATGGTCTCAAGGAATTTGTTATCCGGAGGTCTGAACAACTCAAAATCAACAGTGTTTTTGATGGGCTTCTGTTCCATGAGACTGAGCAGTTCATAGGCACGTTCTTCTCCGCCCATACGTATGTCGCCAAGAATAAAAATAGGTCCCCTGCTCAGACGGCTGATGTTTTGTATATCTTTAAACATGTCGCCCGCCGTGCGGAATGCTGTTTTGTTGCGGCCTACTGTTTTACGCATGGCAGCGTTGGCTCCGCCGCAGTAAACGCAGTTGTGGTCGCAGCCTTTGCATGTGAGTACGGCGGTCACGGGATAAGCGAGCCATTCTTTAGCCGGCAGTGTGCTGGTCATGTCGAAATAGCGCAGCACCGAGCGCGCTACGGCGGTGTAGTGATTTTGCATTACGTCTGAAATATTTTCCGGCACATGCGTCAGCCCATTGTCATGAATAACGCCGTCATTATCTTTCCACACAAGGTTGGGGACGCCTTCCAGCTCGCCCATTTTAATCCCCTGCATAAGCAGTCGCATGGGCTCCTCTGTGGAGTCGCCCCGCATGACATAATCAACTTCGGGATAGGCTATAAGTTCCTTATAAAAGTATGAGGCAGAAAACCCGCCGAAAAGGATTTTCGATTCAGGGTGGATTTTTTTCACAAGCCTGGCCAGTTCAATTGAGCCGTGGGCGTGTACCAACCAGTGTAAATCTATGCCGAAGATGGGGGCGTGCAGTTTTTGTATGAAAGACTCTACATCGAACTTCGGTTGTTTCAGCATGCGCATGGCGATGTTTACCAGCCGCACATGGTATCCGGCGTGTCCGAGGTATTCGGCCATACTGGAAAAGCCGATGGGATACATTTCATACACAGGCGTTGACAACACAAGGTCGCTAACCGGCCCATAAAGCTGGGGGATTTTGCGGTAGTCATAAACGTGGGGTGCGTGGAGTAATATTAAGTCTGTTTTGGCCATATTGTGTTTTCTGAAAGAATTTAGAACTGCAAAAATGTAACATGAATGGCATGCTTAAGACAAACGGGGTTAGCATTAGTCATGTATGGCGCAAAATGTTATAATCGCTCGTCCATTTGGGGCACGTCAGGAATGGACAAATATTTCCTTTGTTGTTGTGAGAAGCAGTATTTATCATGCCAAAAACCGATTTGATTTTGTTGCATGCGCCGCATGTATATGATTTCCGCAAGGTGCCGCAGTTATACGGTCCTGTGAGCGACCTCGTGCTTTCCACTCCGATTTTCGAGATGTATCCCGTTGGGTTATCTAGCATTTCGGAATATTTGGAGAGGAATGGTTTTCGCACCCGCATTGTTAACATTGCATGGCGTATGTTGCGCGACATGCGTTTTGATGCCGAGGCTTTTATTAAGAAGCTTGATGCACCGGTGTTTGGCATAGACCTGCACTGGATGGTGCATGCGCATGGCTCAATCGAAATCGCCAAGATTGTCAAAAAGTATCATCCGAATTCCAAGATTATCTTCGGAGGTTATTCTTCCTCACGCTTTTACAAGGAGTTGATTCAATATCCTGAGGTTGATTTCGTTATGCGCGGGGATTCAACCGAAGAGCCGATGAAGCAGTTTATACAGGCTTTCTTGGGTGGAGGCGCCTTCTCATCCGTGCCGAATTTGGTTTGGAAGAATGCGGCCGGACAGGTTTACGAAAACGAGTTCAGCTACGTGCCGACAAATATCAGCCATGTTATGGGCAACCACTATGGCACGGTTGTGCGTCAGGTGTTGCGCTACCGTGACTTCACGTCGGTAATCCCTTTCAAAGGATGGCTCAAATATCCGGTGACGGCTGTATTTACCAACCGCGGCTGCAAATACAACTGCATATTTTGCAGCGGAGCGCGGGATGCCATGCCGCTTTTTGCCAACCGCAAACAGCCGGCTTATCGTAGCGCAGAGGACATTTTCAAGGATATAAAAAATATTTCGGGTATTACGCGCGGTCCCATTCTGCTGGTCGGTGACATACGCGAGAATGGGGATGAGCGTGCCAGCAAGCTACTTGGCTTAATCAAAGAACATCGCGTGAAAAACACGCTTATGTTTGAGGCATTTAATCCTATGCCGCCGGACTTTATTAAGGAGATGGCGCAGGCAACCCCGGGTTTTTCGCTGGATATGTCGCCTGAATCACATGACCCTGAAGTGCGTAAGGTGTCTTTGGGGCGCAGCTTCAGCAATGAGGCCATGGAGGATATGATACAGGCGGCGCTGGAAAATGGTGCCAGCCGTGTGGAAATATTCTACATGATAGGATTACATAAACAGGATACAAAATCGGTGCTGGATTCAGTTGATTATTGCGAGCACCTGCTGCAGAAGTTCAAGGCCGACAAGCGCTTATTTCTCTTCATGGGGCATCAGGCTCCTTTCATGGCTCCGGGAAGCTTGGCTTTTGAATATCCTGAGAGATATGGTTTTAGGTTGCTCTATAAGACTTTGGAAGAGCATCGTCAGGCACTTACTTTGCCAAGCTGGAAATTCAGCCTTAATTATGAGACACAGTGGTTGTCGCGTGATGAAATTACGGATGTCACATACGAGTCAATTGCCCGTCTGACCAAGTTAAAGGCAAAATACGGACAAATACCACAAGCGCTAGCCGGGCGCCAGATTGAGCGCATTGAACGCGCCAAGGTGCTTGAGGCAAAAATTGAGGAACTGCTCAATGCTGGTAAGCGTGATGAAATTGCGGCTTTGCGGCCTGAGATGGACGCCATCAACGGCTTTACGGCATCCGAGCGCTTGGAACTTGAGATACCTATGGGCAGTATTATGCGCTTGCGTTATTTCTCTGCATTGCGAAACCTGCTTTTCGGGCGCCGCAGGGAAAAAGTTACGCTGGATGTTTCCTCTGACAATTCTTAAAGGATAGAGCGATATGGCGATTAGTAAAACCAAGATAAATGCGTGGATACAGGTGCAGAAGATACCGCGTCACTCAAGCGACGTTTTTTCACTGGTGCTTGGCTCTGTGGTGGCTTGGAATCATGCCGGGCAGTTCAACTGGCTGGTATTTATTGCCTCACTGCTGGCTGTGTTCTGCATCGCCAATGGCATCTATCTCACGAATGAAGTGCAGGACTATGAAGGCGACAAGCGTAATGTTGAGCGTATTGGCGCCGGCGGCGGCATGAATCTGACCAGTACCGGCGGCACGCAGGTACTGGTGGCAGGGCATCTTAAGCGTGAGCATGTACAACTGGTGGGTATACTCTTTTTTGCGGCGGCTATTCCGCTGGGGCTATTGGTTCAATTCGGCGGACATACAGGCTGGCTTACCATACCGCTCGGTGCGCTGGGTATTCTGGTTACATACAGCTACTCAAACCCGCCTATCAAGGCATCATATCGCGGGCTGGGCGAAACATTTATGATGCTGGGTTATGCCATGCTGGTATTCACGGCCTATTATATCCATGCTGGGCTTCTCGACTGGTGGGTACCGCTATTGGTTTCCTTGCCGCGTATTCTTACGGTACCTGCGCTAAAGGTAATACGCAACTTTCCGGATGCCACAGCCGATGCCGCATCCGGCAAGCGCACCTCCGTTGTCATTTTCGGCAAGGAGCGCATGCGCTGGGTATACATTGCGCTGGTTGTGAGTGCAGTACTCTCATTTGCTTTCATTGTTATTGAAACCAAGTCGTTTTTCTCTGTCATAAACCTGTGGCCTGCG
>WRHS01000070.1 GCA_009783135.1 Dehalococcoidia bacterium | reverse complement strand
CAAAAGATAAGAAAAGCAAGGCATTCCGGGGTATAATGGCTCTCAAATGTGGTTGGAATGAGTTTTTGGATAACTCAGCAACTGCGGTGTGGCTTTTGACTGCATTAATCTGCAGTTACTTAAGAGTTTTATCCTGTCCCTGCCAAAACGTATAATCATCCCATCCACACCCCTGAAACACAATCGCTTCCCTATCCTTGGAACTTTGAGCATATCCACTCTCACACAGGGGAGATGATAAAAGCCATGCCTTTGACTTTTAATGCAAAGAAAAGCAATTCCTCCTGCTGCGTCGGCTCTCCTCCACTAATAACAACCCCGTCCAAAAGGTTCTTTCTCTTCTCCAAAAACGAAAAACATTCAGCCTCATCCAGCAAAGGCGGGCCTGAGAGAAATGCCTTGTTATGACAATAAAAGCACGCATAATTGCAGCCTGACGTAAACACCACACAGGAAATTCTGCCGGGATAATCAATGGTAGATGTTTTTACCAGCCCCGCAATTTTCATTTTTCGCCTGAGAGCACCTCACGTCTTAGCACAACCGGACACGGCATACTTTTTCCGCTCAAAATACTCTTCTTTTTTGCCTTTATTGAAATTATTTACCGGACGAAGATACCCCACCACTCTACTCCAAACCTCTGTTTCCGCCCCGCATTCGGCACAAACAAATTGCTCACCTCTTATATATCCGTGTGAGTTGCATACGGAAAATGACGGCGTTAAGGATATGTACGGAAGTTTGTAGCTGTTAAAAATACTCCTGATAAGCCTTTTGGCAACGTTTATATCGGGGAGACTTTCTCCAAGATAGATATGCAATACGGTGCCTCCGGTATACAGGCTTTGCAACTCATCTTGGTCACATAGATTTTGCGCCATTAAAAAGTCGTCCCCGCCTACGGCAGTAGCCGCCTTAAAAATGGCCCACGTAATCTTTTCTTTCTTAAAAGGAACAATCTCGTTATTTCTTTTTCTGACAGTTTTAATCATAATTTTTCCTTATCCTAGTTCCACAAAGTAAGCGCCAAGCGGAAGTCTCCATGAATATGAGTTTGGCTACATGAACCTACATGGCAAAAAGAAGTTTTCAACAGCTTTATGACGCCGAACTCCCGGCACGCGGCAAAATTGCAGGCAAGCCATCAATAATATGCACCGCACTGCCCGCACCATACACAGCAAGAATGTTTTCCTGAGTCACCACCTGCGAAGGAGTCCCCTGCGTTACAATCTGTCCTTGATTTAAGAGAATCAGATGGTCGCAATACTGCACCGCCAAATTAAGGTCATGCAACACAAGACCTATCATCAAGTTATTGCTTCGGCACAAGCCGCGCATCAGATCAAGCACTTCAATCTGGCGCCCGATATCCAAGTTTGAGGTAGGCTCGTCCATCAAAATACCCTGCGTCTGCTGTGCCAGCACGCGTGCGATAACAACGCTCTGTATCTCGCCTCCGGAAAGCTCACCAATGCGGCGCCCTGTCAAATGCTGCGTATGTGTGCTCACCAAAGCCTGCCGCACAATTTCAAAGTCTTTGGCACTCTCATACTGAAACAACCCCAAGTGCGGATTGCGCCCCATCAGGACTGCCTCAAAAACCGTGAAGCTGCCCGGTAAAAGCGGTATTTGCGGCACAACACCCAGCATACATGCGAGTTCGCGACGCGAGATTGCGGCGCCGTCGCGGCCGTTATACCTGATATTGCCCGCGCAAGGACGTAATACACGACTGAGTGCTTTTATGATGCTTGATTTACCGCAACCATTAGGCCCAACCAGTCCTGTTATGCTACAGGGCTCCATGGTAAAGCTAATATTGCGCACCACAACATTGGAACCATAAGTCAGCGAAAGGTCATTTACGTCTATTCTAAGCATAACCCACCATCAGAAAAGCATACGCGCCTTGCGTCGCAGTAGGTAAAGAAAGAAAGGCGCTCCGGCAATGGCCGTAATCACACCAATGGGAATTTCGGCCGGCGCCAAAAGTGTGCGCGCCAGCATATCGGCTAATATGAGGAAAACAGCGCCGCAAACGATGGAAAGCGGCAGCAAAAAGCGGTAATCCGGTCCCCATATCAGGCGCACTATATGCGGAATAATGATGCCGACAAAGCCGATTATGCCTACAAATGCGACCGATGCCGCCGTTATCAATGTAGCAGCAGCAAGCAGAATAAGTTTAAGGCGCTCCACGTTTACGCCAAGTTGCTGCGCCTGCTCCTCATCCAGCTGCATGATATTGAGTGAGCGCCCGAAAAGCATGATAAAAAGAGCTCCGGCGCTCACAATGGGAAATACTATGCGCAGTTCCTTCCATTGCACGCCGTTGAAACTGCCGGAAAGCCAAAAGAGTATGCCGCGCGTGATATTACCGCCGCCAGTAAGCGTCAGGTAAGACACCACTGCACCAAGGAGTGCCCCCAGCGCCACACCGGCTAGGATAAGCGTGGACATAGGCAGTGTTTTGCCTACCCGCGCAAGACCATAGACCACCATAACACTTGCCATAGCACCGACGAAAGCCAGCGTGGGTATCAAACCATAGGTATACGCAAGGCCTCCAAGAGGCACCAAAAACCCAATGACAGCACCCAACGCCGCACCCTGCGCCACACCGATAAGATAGGCATCGGCAAGGGGATTGCGGAAAAGGCCCTGATACGTAGCACCGGCGACGGAGAGTGCCATACCCACCGTTCCGGCAAGCAGTACGCGCGGCAGGCGCACATTCCACACAATCGTTTGAGTACCGGCACTCCAATCTGGAGAAAGTGAAATATGCGAAAAAGATAGCTTGTAAAGTAAAATGCGCCAGATTTCACCAAGGGGTATTTTGACGCTGCCGACAGAAACAGCCACAACAATTACGAAAAGCAAAAGAAGCAGCAAAAGGGCAAACGACAGTAGCCAGCTATGCCAGTTGGTGACCGCACCAACTGGCATAATCTTGGGCCTTATACGTGAAAAAAGCTGCAATTACCTATCCTTTCACACCTAGCTGCCGGCAGGCAAATACTTACCCGCAAAATCCGGAAATATTTCAGGGTGAAGTATTGCTGCGACCCACTCAAGCGCATCAACTATGCGCGGTCCCGATCTGTTGGTAAGATCCGCATCAATGCCATATACGCGACCAGAGAGCCGAGCCTCCATATCCTTAAAGCGCTCATCAGACTGCATTAGTATCAGGGTATAATCCCCGCCGGGATAAGAACTATCCACGTCACAAATGACAACCATGGGGTTTGCCGCAATTACATACTCAAGCGAGAGCGTCGGGAAGCCATTGCCTGATTGCACAAGGCTCACGCCGCCGGCTTTGGTAATCACATCATATATTGGAGTATTGACGCCGTAAGACATAATGCCGGCATCAGCCCACAGTACATGCAGGACATTTGGTTTCTGGTCAGCCTTAAGAGTTGCTACCTTATCGGTAACATTTTTTATGCGCTTTTTCATGTCAGAGGCAATTGTCTTAGCCTCATCCATTGTGCCAGTCAAACGCCCAATAGTAATGACAGAGTCCATGATTTCATCCAGATTGTGCGGCACTAAGGCAAATACCGTAAAACCCAATCCCTCCAACGCCGGAATCGTATTGGTTTTATGTATATCCTCTGCCAGAATAATATCCGGCTCAAGCGTAATCACTATCTCTATGTCAATTTCGCTAAATCCGCCAACTTTTGTGACATCTTGTGCCGCAACGGGATAGTCACAGTAAAGGGTATCGCCCACAACCTTATCTCCAAGTCCGAGAGCAAAGAGAATTTCGGTATTGCTTGGTGCAAGAGACACAATGCGCTGGGGCACCTTATCCAGCGTAACCGTACGTCCCAAATCATCGGTAAGAGTCATTGGGAAAGTAGTGCCAAGACCGGCGTATGGGTCTTTTTCAGAGCAGGAAGCGCCAAGAATGGTTGCCGCAACAAAAGAAACCAAGAAAAGCAGGCTCACTGCCACATTTAAACACTTAAAGCGCCACGGATGTTTTAGCTTAGAAAATATATGCATGCGTAGTTCTCCTAAATAAAACTCTTTGAAAGTCCCCTATAAAGAAAAACCCTGCCTCGTGGGCAGGGGTTTATATTTTGTTATGTAGTCATAACGCACCTCCTGAGCCCCGCGGAGAAAACCCTCAGGCATATGGCGTTCTGACTACCCTTACGGGATTACAGCAGGCGGTACTGTGCCGGAATCCAACCGGCTTGCTTTCCATATATCCCCGGATATATCCGAGGCCAAGGGCACCTATTAAATTGTGGGTTAGACTACCATTTTGATAATCACCATGTCAATTTCATGGTTTGCCGCAACGCAAAGAAAAATGCCCAAAAGAGGAAATGGAAAAGGCTGTATTGCCTACACTGGCGGATATAACCGGACTGGATAAAAAGCTGGAGGCTATGGTTGATAAGCAACTGGACATTAGCGGCAAATTGAAATCTGTTGATAGCAGGCTTGAAGTTCTCAGTGAGCATATCAGACAAGCCGGTATCTACCTGAAATACAAGCCAGGTTACGAGCGATACAAACAAGAGAACCACTCAACTCATAGAGCGGAAATCAGAACTTATGAAGCAGCGAGTAGTTACCTCAAGGCAGTTTTGAATAGCGAACACACTTTACCGATTAAGGCATGGAAAGCTGCGTATTCAAGACTAACTGCTGAACGAAGTGAACTCAACAAACAATACGCCTCGCTTAAAAACGAAGTTCTTGAAGTTGAGCAGGTTAGAAAGAGCGTTTACGAATTGCTGCATGGTGAGGCAAAAGAGCGACAGTTAGAGAAAGCGCAGATTGTTAGCAGATGAGAGAAACACTTTGTATGAACAAGTTAGTACGACAATCGTTGCTTGGTATATCACTTCACAGCCACTTTGAATCCATGGGTGTATATTTCTTCACATTCATAAGGTTCTGAATCTATCCATTGGCTTAGCCCATTATCAAATTCAACCCCAGTACCATAAACGTTGCCCTTAACAGACTTGGCTACACCCAATCTATTGAATAGGAATGTAAATGCCACAGGTTGCTTAGCTGTTAAATAAATTGAACCTCTATGTTATTTTTTGTACAATACATATGAGCATATGAATTGCGTGAACATGTAATAACAACGGCAAAGCAATCGAAACCAGTCCATTCATCAAGTTCACTGCAATTGGCAAAAACTTTGTAGCCCATTTTGGTCACACTATTCGGTATCGCTATAC
>WRHS01000069.1 GCA_009783135.1 Dehalococcoidia bacterium | reverse complement strand
ATACTGGAACTCAGAGCCGATTATTACCTCACTCATACGCTTGCCTATACGCGAAAAAAGGTAGCGCCCCATAAGAGCGGCATGGCGCGACGTTCCGCAAGCTGTAAATATTACGTTCTGCGCCTGTTTTATAGTTTTGACGGCTTCCTGCATATCTGAGACACTTTGCTCAATAGCCTGCTCAAGAACACGCGGCTGCTCGCGTATTTCACGCATCATATAATGCTCAAAGGCATTACCGTGCGTGACGGCAGAAACCTGTCGCGGCAGCGTTTCACAATGCTTTTCCATAGCGATGCCGGCACTGTCATAGAAAACAAAACCCTGAGGTGTTACCTCGGCAATTTGCCCATCTTCCAAGGCAAATAACTCATTGCAGCCATCCGGCAATGAATTGACGTCGCTTGAGGCTGCGTACCCTGCAACCACCCGCCCCAGCAACAGCGGCATTTCACGCGCACTGGCAAAAAACCTGTTCGGGTTGTGGCGGCTTATTACCAAAAAAGCGAATGCGCCACGCAACTCGGCTATTGTTGCCGCAATCGCTGCCACCATGCTGTCTTTCTGGCGGTAGAAATGCGCTAAAAGGCATGGTATGACCTCTGTATCGGTTGTCGATGCAAAGGAGCATGTGCTTTCAAGGCTGCAGCGCAACTCTCTGACATTATCTACAATGCCATTATGTACTACGGCGATGTTATTGCCCCCGTCAAGGTGTGGATGAGCGTTTATCTGTGTTACGTCGCCATGGGTAGCCCAGCGTACGTGACCAATGCCGACATGCCCCGAAAGCCTCGAAAGATGGTGTCGCCTGTCCACATCCTCCAGTTTTCCGGCATCTTTCTTATAATGCAAAAGCCCATCGTGTATCGTGGCTATGCCGGCTGAGTCATAGCCCCGATACTCCAGCTTCTTCAGTCCATCGAGAATGAATTGGGCCGCCTGCCCGTCTCCGTTATATCCAACTAATCCACACATACAATTATGTAAAATAACACTGTTAAACTATTCTCAAATATTATAGCTGCTCTTTGCGCAACTGCACATCGTCCAGGACACTGTCATACACAGCAATGCCGGGCCATATGCGTGCGTGGTTGCCTATGACGCTTCCGGCGTTGATGCTTACGTTTATGCCAGTCTGCACGCCATCGCCGAGTATGGCACCAAATTTGATGCGCCCGGTAGGAATACCATCGACAGTCACAGGCTCCTTATCAAAGCGCATGTTGGCAATCTTGGTGCCGGCACCAAGGTTACAGTTTTCTCCAATGACACTATCCCCGACATAGTTCAAATGCGGAATTTTGCATCCGCGCATGATTATGCTGTTTTTGATTTCAACAGCATTTCCAATGCGACAGTTATCGCCAATAGCCGTTGCCGGGCGGATAAAGCAATTTGGACCAATGTCGCAGTTTTCCCCAATAACCACAGGTCCCGCAATATAGCTGCCTGCGCGAACAATGCTTCCTGCGCCAATATTGCAAGCCCCCTCAATGTGTACGTTTTCCTCGATTATGCCTTGATTATTGGAAACAAGCCGTGAAAGCACGCATGCATTGGCATCCAGCAAATCCCACGGATAGCTGATATCCCGCCAGCTTTCCAGCTTTGTGCAGCATACCGGCATTCCTTGTTCAATGAGAAGTTGCAGCGCCTGCGTCAGTTCAATTTCGCCGCGGGACGACAGTGGCGTTTGGTCAATGGCCGCAAAAATGTGCTCATTTAGCGTATATGCCCCTGTGTTAACCAGCCGAGATGAAGCAACAACGGGCTTTTCCAAGATGCGACATACTTTGGCGTCATTTTCTTCAACAACGCCAAACCCAGCCGGATTGGATACTTCTTTCACACCAATGGTAATGCCATCTGCTCGCACCAATTGCTGTATATCGGCTGCAGAAAGAAGCATATCGCTGTTAAATACAATGAAATTTTGACATACAATGTCTTGCATTGTTTGCACAGCAGCGCCTGAGCCGGATGGAGTTTCCTGACGGCGATAAGTTATCTTTACTCCAATCTCAGACCCGTCTTCGAAATAATTTTTTATGACATCACCATTGTTACCAGTTACAAGAATGAAATCTTTTATGCCAGCCTGTTGAGCCTCAATTATGATATGCTCAATGATGGGCTGATTAGCCACGCATATCATACCTTTGGGACGTGAATTGCTTAGGGGCAGCATACGCTGCGCTTTACCTGCGGCCAGTATGACAGCTTGCGTGGTGCGTGATTCCTTGTTATCTGACATTGTGCTAACTCATTTCCTCTTGTGTGCACTTGCGGCATTTTGAGCATGTGACTAATCCATCAAAACATGTGAGCGCCATGCAATCCGCTCAAAAATCGCAACCCACAGACAGTATAGCATGCAACCAAGATAGCCATCTGAGAGCATAGAGTTCGTTCTCAGTGGAAAACCCTACACAACAAAGCAAGCCCACCGGATAACCGTGGGCTTGTGAAATTACAGAATACTACTTTTACCAAACTTCTTTTCGTTCAAGAGCGCTGGACACATGACCGCATGTATTGCACTTGTAATCATCCGAGTCAAAAACCATTTCATCACGACATATAGGGCATGGCTCCCCAACGCGAGCGCGTACATATCCACACTGCAGGCAGTGCTCTACCCAGCTATACTCATCGATATCCAAAAAAATATCGCCGCCGCAACGGGGGCAGCATTTTGCTTTCCACTTAGACATTAACCTCTCCGTTTTCAAACCCAACAGAAATCATAATCATTGGGTTGGTAATCAAAAATTTGTTCCATATGTCTTTGTGCATAACACAAGAATAGTGCAGGCACAATACACAGGCTGAATTCACACAAAGGCGGGAGTATAGCGGATTAGTTATGCTTCGTCAAGTATGATTTCAAAAGGACAACTGATAGCATTTGACGGGCATACAGCCTCACATAGCCCACATCCGGCACATTCGTCTGCACCTACGAACGAAGCAACCAACCCAACTACCTGCAGACCGCCTCTTGTACACACACTGGCACACAAACCGCAGCCGGTACACAATTGCCGAACTATCTCAGGCCGCGACATTCTTTCACCATATGCCGAATTATATTGAAGCGCTGCGAAAAAATCTGTAACTCAGGTATCACTTTATAACCCCCACTCCACAATCTGCTCAAGTCCTTTCTTATTGCGTATAGCAACCTGATGGAGGCGTATTTCTATCATACCTGTGCTTTCCAACTCTTTGAGCGAGCGCGCAACCACCTCACGTGCCGTGCCTGCCAAAGCAGCCATTTCACGCTGCGTAAGCCGTATGGCCGGTAGCGAAGATGGCTCAGAAAGGTTTTCAAGCAGTATTCTGGCCACGCGGCTTGTCACGCTGCGAAACGACAAGTCTTCGACCAGCGAAATTAGCGAACGGATGCGCTGTGCCAACAACCGACTGATGTTACGCGCAAGTTTGGGGTAATTGCGAAGTATGAGATCAAGGTCATCGCGGGTAATGCCATATAGCGTTACTGCGCCCAAAGCCTGAGCATCCATAGGTGTTGGACCATCATCGCAAATCGGTACAACATTGAACAGTTCTCCCGGACGGACGAGACTGATAACTTGTTCCTTGCCATCAATCGATGTCTTAAACAGTTTTACAACCCCTTCTGCAACGAAAAACAGTGTGCTCGTCTCATCGCCTTGCGATAGCACCATCTCGGCACGCGGCAGTTTTTTCTCAAACATGCGCCGGCTGATGGCTTCCAACTCCAAGGTGGGCACATCGGCAAATATTGCAGATGTCTGTAAAAACTCAAGTTTGGTCATAACAATACGTAGACTGCTTACCTCAGTGCCATTTCCTGTGCCAGCGTTACCAGTGTGCGCACAGGTATGCCCGTTGCACCTTTGGTTATATAGCCATGTTCCTTGTCAGATTGGTTAACCCCGGCGATGTCCATATGAACCCACGGGGTATTTTCAGCAAATTCACCTACGAACATAGCGGCGGTGATAGTACCTGCCGGACGCCCGCCGACGTTCTTGAGGTCGGCCACATCGCTTTTATTTTGCTCTTTATATTCCTCAAACATAGGCAGCTGCCAGGATAACTCGCCTGTCTTCCCTCCGGCTGCAAGGACTCTGTCCGCCAAAGCTTGATTATTGGTAAGAACGGCGCTGGCCACATGCCCTAGTGCCACGATACAGGCACCCGTTAGAGTTGCAACATCCACAATATGTTTTGCTTTGATTTTAGCATTTACGTAGGCAACGGCATCGGCTAGGGTAAGGCGACCCTCGGCATCGGTTGATATAACCTCAATGGTTTTGCCGTTCATAGCCTGCACCACGTCGCCGGGTTTGTAAGCTGTACTGCTGGGCATATTCTCCACTGCCGCCACAACGGCGCTTACATTGAGTTTGGGCTTGAGCTGAGCAATAGCCGACATGGCGGCAATTACGGATGCCGCACCTGCCATATCGCCTTTCATATCACCCATACCGTCTGATGGTTTAAGCGAAATGCCTCCTGAGTCGAATGTGATACCCTTGCCTATTAGCGCCAAATCGACGGAGACCGATGATTTGCCTTTGTAAGACATGATTATGAACTTAGGAGACTGGGCACTACCCTGTGCTACGGAAAGAGCGGCATGCATACCCAAGGCCGCCATCTCTTCCTTATCCATGACGGTGATTTCCAGTTTGTGCTTTTTTGCTATGTCTTTTGCGACAGCAGCTATATCGGCAGGATACATGAAATTGCTGGGCGCATTTGCCATGTCACGTGCCAGTATGGCAGCCTCCGCCATTATGCGCCCTGTTTCAATGCCCGCTTTAGCAACTGAAACATCAGATGCAGCACACATAAGCGTAATGCCAGTTATTTCAGTGTAGTCAGGTTTCTTGGTTATATGGCGCCTGAAAGTATAAAGCCCAAGGTACGCTCCTTCAGCAAGCGCCTGTGCCCGCTCAGATGCAGACAGAGACGCCCCATCACCCAAAAGCTGGGATGCGATAAGCGCAGCTTTGCTTTTGCGCAGGGCACGACACACAGCACCAAAAGCACGACGGAGTTTCTCGCTTGTTAAATCATCTTTCTTGCCAAGCCCCAACACCACTATCAGACCGGCTGAAATGCCCACAGGGGCATGGAAAGCCTCATACTCGCATAACTTGCCGCTAAGACGCCCAAGTGCGACAGATTGGGCTATGACCCCGCCCAGCTTTTTATCAAGAGCAGCTAGTTCTGCGGAAAGTTTCTTTTCGCCTTCATACAAACCGAAAACCAGCGCGCCGGCACTTTGCTTTTCCAGATTGGCAGATGATACTTT
>WRHS01000068.1 GCA_009783135.1 Dehalococcoidia bacterium | reverse complement strand
TATCTTGAAGCGCGCAAAACCGAATAAAAATATTACCTCGGCACCAAAACCTTGCAAGTGTAAAAGAAGCTTGAGGCGCGTACGATTCCTTGCTCTCAATGCGTTACGCTTTCATTGGATTGCGATAAATCGGTGCTGCGGTAATAGCAATGGTTGATTGTGGTTTTGATGATTTCCGCTCCGGCAGATTTGAGTAGGATGCTTCAAAAAAGTACTTCTTGCCTTTTGTTTGCGTGTGCTATAATCCGCATATGAAGAAATTGCTATCTGGAAATGAAGCTATTGCCCTTGGTGCTTATCATGCTGGATTACGCGTAGCTGCAGCCTATCCCGGCACTCCGAGCACAGAAATATTGGAAAACCTGTCAAAATTTAAGGACATTCATGCCGAATGGGCTCCTAATGAAAAGGTGGCGTTTGAGGTGGGATTGGGGGCATGTTACACCGGAGTGCGTGCGATGGTTTCCATGAAACACGTCGGTCTGAACGTTGCTGCTGATCCTTTCATGGCAGCGTCTGTCACCGGTGTGCGTGGTGGGTTGGTGGTGGTCAGTGCCGATGACCCGGGCATACACTCTTCGCAAAATGAGCAGGACAATCGCTGCTTTGCTAAATTCGCTAAAATAGCAATGTTTGAGCCCTCTGATAGTCAGGATGCGTATGATATCATGCCGCTGGCTTTTGAGATCAGCGAGCGTTTTGACACTCCTGTTATGGTGCGCAGCACCACACGCATATCACATGCCAAGACGGTGGTGGATATAACCAAGGAAAGACCGGACAGTCTGCCACCTGCTGTTTTCAAGAGAGATATGGCAAAGTTTGTAACGTTGCCGGTTAATGCTCGCCGCCGTCAACAGCTGACACTTGAAAGGCTGGAGAAGTTGGCGGAGTACTCCGAAACTTGTCCGCTTAACCGCATTATTCAAGGCAGTGCCGATGTTGGTGTCATATCCAGCGGGGTTGCTTTCAATTATGCCCGTGAGGTGTTGCCTACGGCTTCATTTCTCAAGCTGGTAATGAGTTATCCATTGCCGCAGAATATGATTCGCCGCTTTGCTGCAGGTGTGAAACGGCTTGTGGTTATTGAGGAACTGGATCCTTTTATAGAGGAACAAGTTCGTGCTATGGGGCTTGAAGTTGAGGGAAAAGCTTTTATTCCCGCCTCAGGAGAACTGAATAAGGATATTATCTGCTGTGCCGCACAAAAAGCCGGTTGGGGTGCTTTGGATGTGCGAAAAGCGGATGGTGAGTTGCAGGAAATGCTGGGTTCTTTAACCAAGCGACCACCATTGCTGTGCCCTGGTTGTCCTCATACGGGCGTATTTTATGTGTTGGGCAGTCTTGGCATGCGTCGCAGGGAAGTCGGCTTGGTTATTACCGGTGACATTGGTTGTTATACGCTTGCGGCATATCCGCAGCTTAATGCTATGGACACATGTGCCTGTATGGGGGCCGGCATCGGTCAGGCGCTTGGCATGGAAAAAGCCGGTGTCGGCGACAAACTGGTGGCTGTAATAGGAGATTCCACATTTTTGCATTCCGGTATTACGGGACTGCTTAATGCGGTGTATAACAAATCATCCATTACTATTGTTATTTTGGATAACCGTACAACAGCCATGACGGGACATCAGCACCATCCGGGCACCGGCTTTACGGCGCAGGGTGAAGAAACCCAAGCGGTAGATCTGGTTGCACTGGTAAAAAGCTGCGGGGCAGCAAACGTACAGGAAGTGTCTGCTTTTGATCTGCGTGCGTTGCGCTCCGTGTTAAGGGAAGCCATCGATAAGCCTGAGTTGGTTGTGCTGGTAGTGCGTGGTGACTGTGTTGCCATCTCGCGCAAAAAAGTTGCGCCGCTGGCGATTGATGTCAAAAAGTGCGGCCGCTGCCTTTCATGTTTAAGCTTGGGTTGTGCCGCAATACAGAAAGACGGGGAAAATATGCGTATTGATGCGCAGTTGTGCGCTGGTTGTACTTTATGCCAGCAGAAGTGTGCTTTTAATGCTATCGCGCCTGTTTTAGCCGAGGAGGCAACAAATGCATAATATCAATGTTCTCATCACCGGAGTTGGCGGACAAGGGGTAGTGCTGGCAAGCGACATTTTGTGTGACGTGGCACTGGCAGGTGGATGTGACGTAAAAAAGACGGATACCCTTGGTATGGCGCAGCGTGGCGGTAGCGTGGTTACGCATATGCGTATTGGAGAGGTGATAGATTCGCCTCTGATTGGAGAGGGTGAGGTGGATTTATTGCTGTCGTTTGAAAAACTTGAGGCGGCCCGCTGGAGTTCATATCTTAGCCCAAACGCCTCTGTGATAGTGAGCGACCAGAGCGTCCCACCGATGTCGGTGAACTTGGGAACGAGTGTCTATCCTGATGATGCGTTAGTCATGCGCATTTTGCGCCATGGCGGGGCAAAAGTAATGTTCGTTGAGGGACAACGCATGGCAACTGAACTTGGCAACAGCAAGGTTCTCAATGTATTGATGTTGGGTGCGCTTTCGGTGCTTTTGCCATTTGATAACGAAAGCTGGAAAGGTGTTATAACACAGCGCTTACCTGCAAAGGTGGTTGACATAAATATTAAGGCATTTGAGTGTGGGCGTAGCTTTATGCTTGATGCCATATCAAAAAATGCTGCCTGCGCTTGTGGCAGCGACTGTGACGGCAGCTTGAGTTGATTTTATGATGCCGTCGCATTTTTCGGAAGAGGGACTTTCTCAGAAATAAATAGGTAGCTTATTTTTGGATGAAAGAAGGTGTGATTCCATGATTAAAATGAGCAATGTGATTAAGCGTTTTGGTGAGCAGACCGTGCTTTCGGATGTTTCTTTTGAGGCAAAAGAAAAGGAAATTTTTGGGATGCTTGGTCCCTCAGGTGCCGGCAAGACGACAATTATTAACATACTTACAAACCAGCTGAAAGCAGATGGCGGTAGCCACAAAATAGGTGTGGCACCGTTTGAAACTGGGTTAATGCTTGATGAAGATGGGTTATATCCGCGCTTAAACTGCCTAGAGAATTTGAATGTTTTTGCTGGTATTTATGGAATTTCGCATCAAAAATCCTTGCAAGCGCTAAAAAGTGTCGGGCTTGAGGACGCGATGAAAAAGGCTGTCAATGCCCTTTCAAGAGGTATGAGGCAGCGTTTGGCGTTGGCAAGGGCAATTCTGCACGAGCCTAAGGTATTGTTTCTTGATGAGCCGACCAGTGGACTTGATCCTGGCACGGCACGCGGCATACACCAACTGATATTGCGTTTGCGTGAAAATGGTTCGACGGTGTTCTTAACAACGCATAATATGGATGAGGCCGTAAAACTGTGCGATCGCATAGTGTTGCTGCACAAGGGGAAAATAGTGGAGCAGGGAGCGCCGACGGAAATTTGCGAACGTCACAACGCGATAAAAACAGTACCTGATTTGGAAGCGGTGTTTATTGAGATGACGGGGGTGACACTACAATGAGGACTATAAGGGCAATTTTTATCAAACAGGCACGTGATACACTCAAAAATCGAATGACGCTGGTTCAGTTCATCATCTTTCCAGTTATGTCCTTTATAATGACTACTCTTGTGGCAAAACCGGCTGAGGATACACCCGATAGCATATTTGTAACCATGTTTGCTGCCATGTTTGCCGGAATGACGCCTCTGATGATGACGAACTCGGCCATCGCAGAGGACAAAGAGCACAAAAGCCTGCGCTTTTTGGTGATGGCCGGTGTTAAGCCTTCTCAGTATTTGCTTGGTATAGGCGGTTTTGTTTTACTCAGCTGCTCGTTTGTGGCAGTTGTATTCGGGTTGATTGGCGAATTCAGCGGTCTTGAACTTGTAAAATTTGTATTTATATTGATTTTAGGGTCTGTTGCCTCTGTGGTAATCGGTGCGACAGTAGGTATTTTTTCTAAAAACCAACAAGCCGCGACGGCGATTGGCACACCTGTATTTATGATTTTAGCCTTTCTGCCGATGCTTTCGATTTTTAATGATACTATTCGTGACATTGCAAACCCTCTTTATACACAACAGGTAAGAATGATTGTGAACGAGTCCGATATGAGTATTACCACAGAGCCACTGTTGATTATTTTGGCGAACATAGCGGTTGCATTTATTTTGTTTGTGCTGGCATATAAGAAAAGAGGGTTGAAGGCTTAATCGTTCGCACGCTGATTTGTTTGAGCGGATTTCTTTTTGGACTATTTATAATGAACGTATGGGCGTATAGGTTCAAACACATATTGGATTTATGCGGTTGACATGTATTGTGATATTTTTCTACAATGCGGCGACCGCGAGTAATAAAAAATATTTATGCGGTAGAAAAGGAGAAAAAATGCTTTTAATAAACATCCTTCTGTGGATACTCATCGGTGCTGTAGCCGGTTGGCTGGCTGGTATTATTATGAGGAGCAGAGGTTCCTTTATCCGTAACCTTATCTTGGGTATTGCCGGTGCTTTGCTTGGCGGCTGGATTGTCAGCTTCTTCGCGGATGTTACCACATTTAGTGTTCTTGGCTTCTTGGTCGCTATTGGCGGTGCATGTCTAATTATATTCCTTTTCAGGCTCCTTTTTGGCGGCAGAAAAAAATAACCTGCCAGTAAACAGTCATTAAAAAGGGGGTCGGAGCGTGTGCGCTCCGACCCCCTTTTTATAATCCACCGACAATATCGGCGCTCGGTTATCCTTACAGCAACTCCCCATATCGCCGTACAAAAATAGTCTTGAACAGGGTTGCCAAGGCCATATAAAGCACAATAGTCAGCGCCAGCCATGCGAAGTATACCGGAGGCAAAGCGGTGAGCCCAATGGCTTTGCCGAAGGACGTAAACGGTATGGACGTGAGCACTGCGATTCCTGAAAATGTCAGCAACACAACAGGTAATGAGGCACGGCTTTGTATGAATGGTACCTTTGGCGTGCGTATCATGTGAATAACGAGGGTTTGGCTCCACATAGACTCCACAAACCAGCCGGCTTGGAACAACGCAATGAAAGTTATTTGCGTTGCTGGATCGGTGATTTCGTTATACATCAATCCGCCGCACATGGCAGGGCAAATAATAAAGAACATCAGCAAGTATGTCGTGACATCAAACACGGAACTTGTCGGACCAATCCATGTCATAAACTTGCCGATGCTGGAGGCATCCCATTTGCGCGGAACAGCTAAGAACTCCTTGTCTACGTTATCCCACGGAATGGCAATGCATGATATGTCGTAAATCAGGTTTAGCAACAGCAGTTGTATTGGCAGCATTGGCAAAAACGGCAAAAATGCGCTTGCTATGAGAACAGAAAACATATTTCCAAAGTTGGAGCTGGCTGTCATTTTGATGTACTTGATGATGTTGGCGTAAATCTTACGCCCT
>WRHS01000067.1 GCA_009783135.1 Dehalococcoidia bacterium | reverse complement strand
GACCTAAGACCGTGCATGCCCGCCTCTCGGATATTTTGAGTTTTTGACAGACTTTGTTTACCATCTGACGTTTCCGCGACGGGCTTAATAGTTTCCCGAGGCTGCCTCCTTGAGTATGGCTTTATCCAGAGATAAATCCGCCACCAATTTCTTAAGACGAATATTTTCTTCCTCCAGACTTTTGAGTCGTTTGGCTTGGTCTACTCTCATCCCGCCATACTCTTTTCTCCAGCGGAAATAGGTTTGGTCTGTAACTTCTATCTTGCGGCAGACTTCGGCAACTGTCGAGCCTTGATTCATCATGATTTCAGCTTGCCGTAGCTTACCGATGATCTGCTCCGGTGCATTTGCTTTCCTTGGCATATTTTCTCCATTTCTTTTTTAGCCCAATTTATTGTACTATCCTACTTGATACTAACATTACTTTTGGACTAGTTTTCGGGGGTCAGGTCAAATAAGGCATATCACGAGGAGTTGCTTGATGCGCTGAGGGAGCGCCAAGGGGTAAAATAATTACCTTTCACGTAATACATCTTCAACAGGGTGATATGCCAAAGAAAGAGCACCGTCGTCAAAGCTAACTCAAATTGACTTGACATATTGTACATGTTATCATTGCGCGTAATTGTATAACTCAAATTTGTTCTTGGTTATAATGCTATGTCAGCTCTAGATGAGCTTTATCAGACTATATGCAACTGCCATAAGTGCGAGATTTCCAAACTGCGGACTAAGGCTGTGCCCGGTGAGGGCACGGAAAAAGCCGAAATAATGTTTATTGGCGAGGCTCCCGGTTGGCATGAAGACCAGCAGGGGCGTCCTTTCGTCGGCTCAGCCGGACAGTTCCTTACTCAGCTGATAAGGTCAATTGGTCTCGAGCGTGAGCAGGTGTATATCACCAATGTCATCAAGACGCGCCCGCCGGATAATCGGGATCCGTTACCGCAGGAAATCGCCAATTGCAAGCCGTATCTGGAACGCCAAATCGATATTATCAAACCAAAAATGATTGTTACGCTGGGACGTTATTCGATGGGTATGTTCATGCCGGGCAAGAGCATAAGCCAGATTCACGGCACCGCTGTGAAAAAAGACGGAGTATTGTATTTTGCCATGTATCATCCGGCGGCGGCGCTGCATCAGGGCAGCCTGCGCAGCGTCATCCAGTCCGACATGTTGAAGATTCCTGCCCTGTTGGACGAGTTAAAAAGGCAAAATGAAACCATACAGGTGCAGGAGCCTCAGAAAGCAGAGTTTGAGCAGCTTAAGCTGCTATAAGGATATCCAATGATAAAAGAAAAACTAAAGATTATTCCCCTGGGCGGTCTGGGGGAAATAGGTAAGAATATGACAGCCGTAGAGTACGGCGAGGATATTCTGGTTATTGATGCAGGACTTATGTTTCCCGATGAGGAAATGCTTGGCGTTGACCTGCTTATTCCGGACATTAGCTATCTGCTGGAGCATAAAAGCAAGGTGCGCGGCATAGTCATCACGCATGCGCATGAGGACCACATCGGGGCGTTGCCTTATGTTCTGCCGCAGCTGAATGTACCCATTCATTGCACCAAGCTGGCCAAAGGGCTAATTTCGGTTAAGCTTAAAGAACGCAAGATACTTTCGCAGACCAAGTTTAATGTGGTGGCGCCGGGCGGGCATTTCAACGCAGGGCGTTTTACAGTGGAGCTTTTCCCTGTATGCCACAGCATACCTGACGCCGTGGGGCTTATTATACGTACGCCGGTTGGCACAATCGTGCATACCGGTGATTTTAAACTGGACTACACGCCTGTGAGCGGTCCGCCCACGGACCTGTCGCGTTTGGCACAGGTTGGCTCGCAGGGCGTATTGCTGCTTATGGCAGACTCTACCTATGCCGAACTCCCCGGTTATACCCCGTCGGAGCAGGTGGTAGGTCAGGCTATCGACCATATAATCACCAATGCCCCCGGCCGTGTGCTGGTGACTACATTCGCCTCCCTTATTTCGCGTATGCAGCAGATTATAGATGCTGCCGCAAGGCATGACCGCCGCGTTTTTGTCATCGGGCGCAGCATGTCCGATAACGTGCGTATAGCATCAGACTTGGGTTATTTGAAGCTACCCCCCGGGGTTATGGGGCGTGTGGAAGAGCTTTCGCGTACCCCGCATGATAAGGTGGTTGTGCTGACAACCGGTAGTCAGGGGGAGCCTACCTCCGGTCTTGTGCGCATTGCCAGCCGCGTTAATCCGCATCTTAGCATTATGCCGGGCGATACGGTCATTATCTCGGCTTCCCCTATCCCTGGAAACGAGTCGCTGGTCAATCGTACCGTGGATAACCTGTTTAAGCAGGGGGCGCAGGTGTTTTATGGCAGCCGTACTCAGGCGCATGTGCATGGTCATGCCAGTCAGGAAGAGCTCAAGCTGGTTTTAAATCTCACCAAACCCAAGTATTTTATGCCTGTGCATGGTGAATATCGGCATCTCACGTTGCATGCAAAGCTGGCGCAATCGCTCGGTATGCCGGATGCGTATACCTTTGTGCTTGAGGATGGCGACGTGCTGGAACTGAACTCCGCCGGCGGTAAGGTTGGAACGAAAGTATCCGCTGATAACGTGTACGTTGACGGTATGTCGGTTGGCGACGTAAACAGCGCCATACTGCACAATCGTCGAATGCTGTCGCGTGATGGCATTGTGGTGCTTTCTGTGGCTATCAACAAGCACTCCGGCAAGTTGGTTGGACGCCCCGGTATTGTATCGCGCGGTTTTGTGGATGCGGCTGAGGCCCGTGAGTTGCTGAATGCAGGGTGCGATTTGGTAGCGGACCTGCTGGGACGCTGTGACATACATTCTGTGACCAGCGGATTTATCGATAACGAGATCAAGAACGCTCTCGACAAATATTTTTATGATAAAACAAAGCGCCGCCCCATAATTTTGCCGGTGCAAATGCATGTATAGAGGTAAGGTATGGGTAACAAACAGGATTTAAAATTCAAGAAAAAGCAGGCGAAAGAAAAACAGAACCGCAAGTCCAAAAATCGCTTTCAGCAGGACAAGAAGAGCAATGCCAAATCCATGATGCTGGCGCTGTTGTCATTCATCGTATTGGCAGCCTTTGTCGCCCTGCTTGTATGGCAGTGGAGTAACATATCCCGCATTGCGGATAATTTTATCAATGGAACGTATGGTGCGCTTGGCTGGGGCTTGATACTCATCCTGATTGGCATAATCGTTGCCGTATGTATTCTCTTCCGTGAGCGCTTGTCTCCGTTTGCCAGGCGCTGGACGCTGAATTATTGGTATCGCTGGCTTGGCGCAATCGTACTGGTGTTTTTCATCTGGGGTGTGCTCGGGTTGTTGTCGCTTGGCGGTAGCGTTGGCGCAGGCATCTCAGGCGGTGGTATTGGCGGCATACTCAGGCTGCTGGGGCTACTACTGCTGGCCTTTGTGTTGTTACTTCCGGCAGTTACCTGGCGCATCATCAAGGCAGCATGTCACGGATTGGGCAGGATAATAAGACTGTCTGTCGGCAAGCCCAAACGGGAAGAGGTGACAGCCTCTGCATCATCGTCCAATACGTATACTGCTTCAAACTCACGCCAGAAACCGCAGCCTCGCCCCACGGGCGCTGTTGACTTCGGTGATGCCATGCACGACAAGAATGCAGCCGGCAACCAGAGCAAGAAAATGCCTTTTACACAGTCTGGCGGCGCCTCCGGTGTCAAAACTGGCGACAAACAGGTGGCACAGGATATTTGGCGTAAGTATGGCGAGTCTCCTAATGTGGTAGAGGTTGACGGCTGGAAACTCCCTCCCATTGATTTGCTGGATAAAGCGCAGGAGATGGAATTTAGTGAGGCTGATAACAAACAGCGCGCTCAGGCGATTGAGTATGCGCTGACAAGCTATGTAGTATCCGGCAAGGTTACCGAAATTAATGTTGGACCTACCGTAACGCAGTTCGGTATTGAGCCTGGTTGGGACATCAAGACCAAGCGCGTGCATGAAAAAGATAGCGAAGGCAATATCACCGTGCGCGACGAGGAGATTTCACGCACGCGTGTTAAGGTTGAGCGCATCACCGCTTTGTCCAACAATCTGGCGCTGGCTCTAGCCGCGCCTACCATACGTTTGGAGGCTCCGGTTCCGGGCAAGGCAATAGTTGGGCTGGAAGTACCTAACACGGTGTATAGCACTGTTACGTTGCGTGGAATCATAGAAGCCGGCAGCTTTCAGAAACTGCTTACCAAGACAAGGCTGGCTATGGCGTTGGGTAAGGGTGCCGGCGGAGAGGCAGTAGCGGATGATCTAGCCAAGATGCCGCATTTGTTAATTGCCGGCTCAACAGGCTCCGGCAAGACGGTATGTCTTAACGCCGTTATATGCTGCATTCTCATGTGCAACACGCCTTATGATGTCAAGCTTATTCTGATTGATCCCAAGCGTGTGGAATTGACGCAGTTTAATAGCCTGCCGCATCTTGCAGCTCCTGTTGTTGTTGATACGGATAAAGCACTTTCCACTTTGCGCTGGCTAAATATGGAGATGGACAACCGGTATAAAAAACTGCAGACAGTTGGTGCACGCAATATTGATGTCTACAACGAAAATAAAACCGGTCAGGATAAGATGCATTATATCGTGTTGGTAATTGACGAACTGGCGGATTTGATGATGGCCGGCTTTGATGAGGTAGAGCATATACTATGCCGTTTGGCGCAGCTGGCGCGTGCCGTGGGTATTCATCTTGTTGTGGCCACGCAGCGTCCGTCGGTGGATGTTATCACCGGTTTGATTAAAGCTAATTTCCCCACACGTATCAGCTTTGCTGTCACCTCACAGGTGGACTCGCGTACTATTTTGGATGCTGTGGGTGCTGAAAAACTGCTGGGGCGCGGCGATATGTTGTATGCGCCGAGGGATGCGGTCAAGCCGAAACGATTGCAGGGCTGTTATGTTTCCGACCCTGAGGTTGAGCGGTTGGTATATTTCTGGAATAGTCAGAAAAAAGAGGAAATACCAACGCTTAATACGGCCGAGATTGCCACGGCACCGGCTTTTACCAAGAAGGATAGCCAGCCTGTTGATCCCCTAATGGATGCTGTGCGCCAGTTGGCCGGAGAACATGAGCAGATGTCGGCCTCTTTCCTCCAACGCAAGCTTGGTATCGGTTATCCGCGCGCTGCGCGGCTTTATGACCAGCTGAAAGAGGAAATGGAGCGGGATAATACGGGGAAGGTCGTCGTTGAGGGAACAATCCACGAGGGCGCGGTGGTCGTGATTTCCCATATCTCGTACAATGTGCGGGACGACCTGCGCCGGTGTCAGTTTGAGAAAAGCGGCGCGGAAATCATCGTTCGCTCGATTTAGGGGTTTGCAGTGATGTGAAGCATATTTGATTTATAATAGGAGGGGCATCATGAGGAATCATAATCTGGAATTTGGCATACGGCAGACGGTCTGTCAGGGGGCGGGATGTATCGCAAAGCTGCCGGAGATCATTGCGCGCGAGAAGTGGAAGCGCGTCCTGCTTGTGTGCGGCCCGTCGCTGTACAAGAGCG
>WRHS01000066.1 GCA_009783135.1 Dehalococcoidia bacterium | reverse complement strand
CGACGCTCGGGGGTTATCGGTTGAAACAAATAACCCCCATCGTGCTCGACGATGCCTTTAAGCGGATACAGGCAAACGGCGGTGTCAGGGAGTTTTGCACGCTTAGGGATGCCGATGCGTTTCAAACTGCCATGCGTGCTGTTAAAGGGTCGTATAGCGAGATAGCCGCAAAGGGCATTGTAAATGCTCAGCGTATGAGGATTATTGCCGGCGGAGGCAGGGCGTTCAAAAGCACAGCGCAAGCCATAGCGGAATACTGTCGCGTCCCTCTTGAGAGCCTGTTTACGGCTTGCCCGGCGCAACCGCTTAATTCAAATACAATCCGCGAAGTGAAGCAGATGCTCGGGGCGGTATTATCAGCCGCAACGCGGAAAGGTATTATCAGGTTCAATCCCATATCGAATACCGAGCCGATAAAAGCGGCGCCGTTTAACCATATCGTCATGAATAACGAACAGACGAGGTTATTCCTTTCAATGGTTACGAAATTGGAGAATATCAGTATGCGTGCGCTGCTGGTTACAGCATTATTTACCGGTATGCGGTCGGGGGAATTACGCGCCCTGCACTGGGCGGACATTGACACACGGAACGGCATTATCAGGGTCAACAAGAACCTCGATGATATGGGTAACATAACTACGACTAAGACTAAGTCAAGCTCCCGCTATGTTCCAATAGCCCAGCAGCTTGCTATGGCACTTGAACAGTACCACGGAGAGTTACGGGCGCATATAGAGAGCATGGGCGGTTGTGTCGCCGATAAGGGCATCGTGTTCCCCTCTATTACCACGGGGGACTATATGAGCCGCGGCATCCCTAACCTTGCCATAAAAAGCCTTATACGCAATACGGACCTCCCGCAAGGATTACATCTTCACAGCCTGCGTCATGGTTTCGCATCGCTGGCGATTAATGACGGGGCGGACGCCAAAGTAGTACAGGGACTGCTAGGCCATGCCAGCGTAACCATTACTCAGGATATATACAGCCATATCTTCGGTGAAACACAGGCAAAATACGCACAGAGAATAACCCTCTCGGTTACCTCGGGGAATAGTATTTTCAGTAAGTAACCCCGGGCATGTGCTATTGATGCAAATTTGTTGCAAATCATGACAAAACATAGGGCGTTATGACGCAACATCATGCAACGGTTAGGGTGTATATAACGCTACATCCGTGTACAAAACATGGCATAATGCAGCATCCTAACACATGGCTAGTGCTTTTTTATCAAGAGGCAAATATTGCGCGAGAACATTTTCACAGGGAAATGGTAGCGGCTCTCTGGTGCTGAGCGCAGAATACCAAACCCTGATTTATGCGCCAGTTTTTCCAGTTCGCCGAATGTGAACAGATAGTAATAACGCTCAATGGTTTGGGGACCTACATTGAATGGCAACAATATTTCTTTGCTTTTGAACCAGAACCGTGGCTGAAGGCGGTTCCAAGCAGTTATAAAAGCCTCCCCGTCGGGTTTTAGTACGCGGTGCAACTCCGCGAGTGCTTTTAGTTGCTCAGCATGACCTTTGATGTGATGGTAGGTGGCCACGGCAATAGCCTGCTCAAAGCTTTCGCTGGCGTATGGCAGTGCCCTTAGGTCTGCCTGTGTGGTGCTGACACTGAAAGCATGCTTTTGCGCAAAGCGTTTGGCTTGTTCCAGCATACCTTCGGAATAATCCATCCCGTAAAGCTCAAAAGCGTTTTTGAAAGGCAGAAAGTCGGCGCCGTGCCCGCAACCAAGGTTGAGCAGTTTCCCTGTTTTCCAACGTTGCGCCAGCGCGTCCAACTCGGCTTTAAATATGGTGTAATGCCGGAAGTTGTACCAAGCCGGGGCTATGGCATCAAAATCCTGTGGAGTCGATTCTGGTTTATTCATACTTATCTGTCGCCAAGTGATTCTCTCATTTTCTATGTTATTTTAACATCGCATGTTAAAATAACATAGAAAATTTGGACGACCAAGCATGGCAATGGTAAAACAAATACTGGTCGTAGTTTATTAGGGAAGATGCGGTCAGCGGCATCATTTTGCCTTGGATGATTTTGTTCACAGCAACTTATGCATTGATAGCGCTATTCAGTCTTTCCAGTTCCACCACTTCAGTTTCTCGGAATCGGTAATTTCCCCATTGGCATATGCCACGGCAAGACGATAAGCGTAAAAAGCGCATCGGTCTACGTGGCACCCTTGAAATAAGCAGTCCTTGCGATAGATTTCCTGAGGGTCCTGCCCTTTAAGCGAGTCAATATCTGGGTATCCGGCGTTAATTAAGTGTTGCGCCATGTTTTTCCCGATGCCGGGTATTTTGGTGAGATCTGAAATAGTTTTCATGATGAGTACTTATCCTTTTAGCAGGCGCTTCATGGGCGTAAAGCGTATACCTTTTAAATTTTGCTCACTGTAGGTTGGTGCAAAACCCAACCTGTGGTAGATTTGAACCGCATAAGGCGAGGAATGAACGGTAATGCAGTTATGCCCGCAAGTGACAGAAGTATCATTTAGCACAGTTGCAAGAAGGTCGCGGGCTATGCCGCGGCGGTGATATTGCTTGTCAACAAACAAAAGCGAAATATGCAAAGGAGGCTTTATGGAGATAACGCCGACTATTTTTTCAGCTTCAAACGCACCCCAAAGCTTAAACTCACCGCTTGCCATTTTATCTGCCATGGAATTTTGTCCAATAAATGCTTTAAACTCTGCAGTGCCGTCATCTGAATAGTCTGGTGCTTCAAACTCACAAAAAACGCGCCAGACGAGTTCTATTGCTGAAGCTAAGTCTCCGGTATCCAGCGGGCGTATAGAAGGACTTTTGAGCAGTGCATACATGGCGTTATCCAGCACCTTACCATTTTTAACGCAATTTTGACGCAGGCATCCCTCAAACGTAAACCCTGCCTTTTCCAGTACCCTGCAAGATGCGCGGTTCGCCGCAAAAGGTGTCGCAAATATGCGCACTATATCCGTATGCTCAAACACAAAGGCACGTATCTGCTTAACGGCTTTTGTCATAATTCCCTTGCCCCAATAAGCCTCGGCAATATAGTAGCCCAACTCGGCAGTGAGATGGTGCACATTGTCTTTGCGGAACACACCGATGCTCCCGATCATTTTGCCGTTATATGTAACGGCAAAAGCAAACTGAGTATCTTTTTCGGCGTTAAGAGTCTTATGAATGAACTCACCTGCGTCTTTTTCTGTATAGGGAAACGGGATGCCGTCGCGTAAATGGTCCTGTACTTTTTTGTTGTTGAGCGTAAGCGCCAGCTCGGATGCGTCCTCATTTTTCCATTCCCGCAGGTGCACTCCCAGTTCTTTCACCATGATGAAATCCCCAGCATTCTCGCGCAAAACCTCATATCCCAGCCGCTCATAAAAGCGCACTGCAGGGTTGGCTTTTTGCACAGAGAGAGATGTTTTGGAATAGTCATGCCGGCTTAGCAACTCAAACAGATAGAGCATCATAAGCGTTCCGATGCCACGGTTGCGGTATGCCGGCAGAACGGATATGGCAAGCTCGGGTGTTTCGTCGTCAATATGCCCGTATGCTGCAATTATACGTGTCCATGCCATGCCCACAACCTGCCCGTCTTGTTCTGAGACGATGCCGCAGTCATGCACGCCTCCGAAGTCTTTGATATAAGCGGATATTTCAGGCTTGGAAATTATATCCCGCGGAGGAGGAGAAACGCCGGGCGGCAAAAAGATGGCGTTGTAAAGAAACTCATCAAGCAGGCAATGCTCTTCCGGTCGTATGGGACGTATGGCAAAACTCATAGGTTTACTCTTTTTGACCCCCGATGCGCAGGACAAGAAAAAACTTTGTCTGCACAAGGCATAACTGATAGACTTATATCAAGGTACATTATCGCATGAAGAAACTCTCACGCACAATATCAGGTGTCACGCCGGTTGCGGTCATGACGAAGCCATCAGGATGCCCGGGACACTGCGTTTACTGCCCCACGTATGGTGCGACACCGCAGAGTTATACCCCTCTGTCTCCTGCGGTGATTCGTGCGCGCGGATGCGACTACGACCCTTACCGACAGGTGCAGCGGCGCACCGCTATGCTAACTGATATGGGGCACCCCACAGATAAAATCGAACTTATCATCATGGGAGGCACTTTCTTGGCAACACCAGTGGAGTATCAGTACCAGTTTGTTAAAGCATGCTACGATGCCATGAACGGCGAGGTATCCGATACTTTGGACGAAGCACAAAGACGCAATGAAACGGCGGCATGCAGGTGTGTGGGATTATGCGTGGAAACGCGACCGGACGTTTGCGGGGAAGACGAAATCCGTCGCATGCTGGACTTTGGCGCCACACGGGTTGAATTGGGCGTACAGGTATTGGATGACGCCATATATGAAAAAGTACGCCGGGGGCACTCAGTAGCTGACGTAGAGCGTGCCACAGCTATTCTTAAGGGGTATGGCTTTAAGGTGTACTATCACTGGATGCCCGGACTGCCGGGCTCGACGCCGGCGCGTGACCTTGAAATGTCGCGTGAATTGTTTCATAACCCGGCATATTGTCCCGATGGACTTAAGCTTTATCCCACCATGGTGGTTGAGGGCACCATGCTGGAGCAGTGGTACAAGGAAGGGCTTTATGCTCCTTACTCAAATGATGTCATGCTCAAGTTGATGGCTGACATAAAGTCAGAAGTGCCACCGTATGTGCGCATATCACGTGTGTTGCGCGATATCCCAGCAAATTACATTGTTGGAGGGTTGCGCGACTCTGTGCGCGATTCTGTCCGTGAACTGATGGTATCTCGTGGTGATAATTGTCGCTGCATACGTTGTCGAGAACATGGCCATCGTATTAAAAATGGATGGAAGGCTGGAACGCCACATTTGGTGTCGCGTGATTATCAGGCATCAAATGGGCGCGAGATAATGCTCTCTTTTGAAGATGAGTATGAAACACTATTTGGCTTGTTGCGGCTGAGGGTTGAAAGTCAGCCGCCATCACTGTTTGGTTCTACTTTACCTTTGGCATTAGTACGTGAGTTGCATGTGTTTGGTAGCGAGCTCTCTTTGGGGCAACGTGAGAAGCTGGCGGCGCAACACCAAGGGCTTGGGAAGGCTTTACTGGCTGAGGCTGAGCGAATGGCTTCTGTTGATGTCGGAGCTTCTACCATAGCTGTTTTAAGTGGGGTTGGTGCAAGACAGTATTACGCAGAGCAAGGGTATAAGTTTTGCTCAGGATATATGGTAAAGCAGTTGTAGTCGGCATGTTTTTCCTGCTATGTCATTCTGTCTTGCATTAACGATATCCTCGTCCATCCTTAGTGGGCATTTGACATAAATTATGAAATATCAAAAAGTATGCCAGGTTTTGCGAACTAAATTTCCTTGACATGACAATTCTTAAAGTGGTAGTCTAACCCACAATTAAATAGGTGCCCTTAATCCCAGTTACATCTGGGGATATATGGAAAGCAAGCTGGTTAGATTCCAGCACAGTACCGCCTGCTGTAATCCCGATTAAATCGGGGAGTCAGAACGCCATATCCTTGAGGGCTTTCTCCGCGGGGCTCAGG
>WRHS01000065.1 GCA_009783135.1 Dehalococcoidia bacterium | reverse complement strand
AGTTGGGGATGGCAAGTATATAGCAGAACCGCTGGCAGGGGACAAGTTGGCTCTTTCATTGGGAAGCGCCAATGCAATAATCATATTGCCATTTGGTAATACGGGCTATGCGGAAGGTGCCATGATTGATGTTGAGCGGTTGTATACAGAACAAATGCAGCTATCGTAAAACCACTTTTCTTGCTTGATTAAATTAAGTGGAGAAACTGCAAAATATAATGCTAGGCATAATAGGAGAGGGTACATCCGATACCCTCTCCTATTATGCCTAGTTTTCAATTGTTGAGAAAAATACATGGAGATTTTATATGGAATGGCATCAACTATAACCAGTGGCGCTTTTTATTGACAGTGCAGAAAGTGACTACTATAATCCTATCACTCATTAAGAATTATTCTGGCAAGGGGGATTTTATGGCCGCGAAAGCTTTTGTTCTTGTTGAGACTGCCGTTGGTAAAAATAAAGAGGTTGTCAGCACTCTAAATAGCATGAATGGCGTAAAATCGGTTGATGTTGTCACCGGACCGTATGATATCATCGCTGTCATTGAAGCTGATACGCTTAATGAAATCGGTGACGTCATCACATCTAAGATTCATGCTGTGGATGGCATCTCCCGCACAGTGACCTGCCTTGTGGTGTAGCGGACTACATCACCTCTGGTGCGCTCATTCCCATCAAGCCTAGCACTTTGGCTAATACGACTTTGGTTGAAGCAATAAGCTTCAACCTCGCTTTGCTTTGTTCAGGGTTTTCCACAGCTACTACGCGGCAATGCTTGTAAAAACTGTGGAAACAGTTGGCCAGATCCTGTGCGTAGTGCGGCAGGTTTTGCGGCTCAAGCGTGCGTGCTGAATACTCCACGATTTCAGGAAGCTGCAGCATAATGCGTATCAGTGCCAACTCAGCATCATCGGTTAGAAGCGATGTGTCGCCATCCGTATGATTCAGGCCCTCTTCCTGTGCCAATCGCAATATACTGGCGATACGCGCATGGGCGTACTGGACATAATATACCGGGTTTTCGGAAGATTCCTTTTTTGCCAAATCCAAGTCGAAGTCCATCTGGCTGTCGGCAGAACGTGCCAAGAAGAAGAAACGGCAGGCATCCACACCTACCTCATCCAGCACGTTTGCGAGAGTAATCATGTCACCGGTGCGTTTGGAAACGCGCACCAACTCGCTGCCACGCTTAAGTGTTACAAGCTGGGAGATAATAATTTTCAAGCGTAATGGGTCCAGCTTCAGCGCTTGCATCACGGCACTCATGCGTGACACATGGCCATGATGGTCTGCACCCCAAATATCAATAACGCGCTCAAAGTGGCGCTCTGCAAACTTATTATTGTGATAAGCGATATCCGTACCGAAGTAGGTTGGCGTGCCATTGGAACGAATAATTACGTTGTTTTTATCTTCTCCCAAGGCTGATGAAACAAACCAAGTGGCATTTTCTTTCTGCGCCAAATGACCATCACTTTTGAGCTTGTCCACTACTTTGGCGAATTGCCCGTTGTCAAACAAACTTTGCTCTGAAAACCAGCAGTCATATTCTACGCCAAGCCTGGCAAGGTCGGAGCGGATGAGTGCAAGCATGTTCTGTACACCCAGTTTACCCAGCGCCAATTGCCCTTCGTCCTCGGGTAACTTGAGGAATTTATCACCTACCCCTGATTTTATCTGGCGCGCAAGGTCAGTGACGTATTGCCCGAAATACCCTTCCTGCGGCATTTCCGCTTCAACACCGCAGGCCTGCTGGTAACGGGCATATAGCGATTTGTAAAAAGTGGACATCTGGTTGCCGGCATCGTTGATGTAAAATTCCTTTTCGACGTTATAGCCTGCCGCCTCCAGAATATTGGCCAATGTGCTGCCAAGCACTGCGCCGCGACCATGCCCAACATGTAAGGGCCCGGTGGGATTGGCGCTGACGAACTCAATTTGGACAGACTTTCCTTTGCCTGTGTCAATATCACCGTAGTTTTCGCCGGATGCGAGAATTTGCTCCACTTGGGTGCTAAGCCATGTGGTGGCAAGATTAAAATTTATAAATCCGGGCGGTGCAACTGCCACAGATGATAACTCAGGAGTAAGTTCAATATATTCCGCAATTATCTTGGCAATATCCATGGGATTTTTGCCGCTGGCACGGGATAACTTTAAAGCGATGGGTGAGGCGTAATCACCATAACCGACTTTTTGGGGGCGCTCGACTGTAACTTCCGGCAGGGCTATCTGAGGCAGTTTTCCCTCTTGTAGTGCTTTCTCTGTGGCTGTTAATATTATAGATGCAATGGTTTGTTTAATTTCTAGAATACCGTTCAAAATGAGCGCTCCGTTTATATAATATGTTAGGTTTACGATTATAGCACACAAAGCTAGGTGGTGCTTGCAGCTAGGATACAAGTGGGCATGGCAACTATTGCGAATAGTATAGTAACCATGGGGATGATCATATTAGAGGAAAGAAAACTGTACCGCGTTGAAAAAATGGAGAGGTTATTGATACCGCATTCAAGAAAGCGGTTGTCTAACTCCATTCCCCGCTTTTTGCGCCCCATACCCTCGCGAGTTCAACAGCAAGCTGGCGATGGCTGGTTAATTTCAGGTCAGGGTCCGTCTCAAATAAAGTTGTTGCTTCGGCGCGTGCCATTTCCAGAATAGATGTATCTGATAATTTTGCCATGCGTAGGTCCGGAATGCCTGACTGTCTTGTGCCGAAAAACTCGCCGGGACCACGTAATTTTAGGTCTTCGTCGGCAAGCTTGAAACCATCCTGCGTGGTTTCAATAATATCAAGTCGCGTGCGTCCGATATCTGATGGATTTTCCGACATGAGCATACAGTAGCTTTGGTGCTGTCCCCGTCCCACTCTGCCGCGGAACTGGTGCAGCTGCGACAGACCAAAGCGGTCAGCACTTTCTATCACCATCACTGTAGCATTGGGGACGTCAATTCCCACCTCTACAACAGGCGTTGATACTAGTATGTCGCTTTCATGTCGGTTAAATGTTTGCATCACAGAATCTTTTTCTGCGGCGGACATTCGTCCGTGCAGCAGAGAGAGGCGCAGGTTGGGGAAAACTTGTGTGGACAAGCGTGCATATTCAGCTGCTGCGGCTTTGGCTTGTATGGCATCTGACTCCTCTACGAGTGGACAAATTATAAAAGCCTGACGCCCGGCAGATACTTCTTTGTGCAAGAAGCGATAGGACAACTCACGCTGTGATGGTGAAAACCATTTGGTCTTGATTTCCTGGCGTCCCGGTGGCAACTCGTCAATCACCGACAGGTCAAGATCCCCATAGAGTGTCAGTGCCAGTGTGCGCGGGATTGGAGTGGCTGTCATTACCAGCATATGCGGATTAAAACCCTTTTGCCGTAGCGCTGAACGTTGCCCCACACCGAAGCGGTGTTGCTCATCTACTGCGACCAGCCCCAGTTTGGCAAAAGAGACTTCTTTTTGGATAAGTGCGTGCGTTCCGACGATGATGTCTATTTTGCCGTTTGACAAGTGGTCTTTCAACTCTTTCTTGACGCTACCTTTAACGTCCGAAATTAATAGAGCTACTGTCAGCGGTTTTTTAAATATGCCTGAGAATACGGCGCTGGACTCACTTTGGCTTTCCAGATGCCCCATGTTTCCCAGTAGTTTGCATATGCTTAGGAAATGCTGCTTTGCCAGTATTTCCGTCGGAGCCATGAGTGCACCCTGACAGCCATTCTCAGCCGCCATAAGCAGTGCGGAGAGGGCGACTATTGTTTTGCCGCTACCAACCTCTCCCTGAAGCAGGCGCGACATGGCGATTGGATTGGAGAGGTCGCTGTTTATTTCTGAGATGACGCGCTGCTGGGCCTTGGTGAGAGTAAAAGGCAGTGTAGCAAGAAAACGCGTTAGCAGTGCTCGGTTAATTTTGAACGGCAGCCCCGGTTGTTCTTTTTGCCAATTACGCTTTTTGCTCATTACTCCGATTTGTAACAGCATTAACTCATCAAATACCAGACGCACACGGGCGCGCTCTTTGGACTCAAAGTCTTGCGGAAAATGCGCCTGCGATATAGCTTCTGTTAGGGGCATTAGCTTTTGTCTGTTCAGTATACCTGCCGGCATGATTTCGGGAACCTGCGGCGCATACGTATCCGTTATACTTTTTATCAGCTTGCGTACCTGCCGTTGGTACAGCCCAGACGTAAGAGGATATAACGGCACCAGTCGTCCTGTGTGAATCAGGTCCCCTTCATCATAATGCTCCCATTCGGGTGACTCAAATACCGGTCTGCCGGAGAAAATTTTTATGCGCCCGCTCATCACCACACGGTCATTGGGCTTCATCTGGCGTGCAACATACGGATTGTTAAACCATATTGCGCGCAGGTTGCCGCTTTCATCACCTAATGTTGCCTCGGTGTGGCGTTTGCCGCCGGCCATTGTCTGGCGTACTTCCCATACGTTGGCCATGATGGTTTGCTCTTTGCCTTCTTTGATAGTGGAGACTGTCTGGAGATGGCTGTAATCCAGGTGGCGGTTGGGGAAGTAGTACAAAACGTCGCGGATAGTGCGCACACCAAGTTTGGCAAAGCGCTCGGAAAGGGCTGAGGCGATGCCATTGACAGAGGAAATGGGAGCAGCGATGCTGGCTGTTACTACATGAGGCGTATTTGGTGCTATTATACGTGTTCTTGGAGCCGCAGGTGCGGCGTCGCCTGACGCCGTGACTTTTTGAGGGTTTTCCAGCAGCTTCAAAAAACTCTCCATCCATACCTTGCGCTTCTCAGGCGTGGTGCTAACATAGCTGAATGTTGGCGGCAACAGTTTTTTAAATTGCTTTAATACGGACGAGTTTCCGATTTTTGTAGAAGACTGCATCCACCAGTTGGACAGGAATAAATCCAAGCCGCCGAAAACAGCTTTGTCGGTATAGCCCAGCTTTTTTTCCTGCTCTAATATTTGTCGCAGGCGCAAGGTATCCAATGGCAATATAATCACTCTTTATTTTATAGTGCGGGTGCGATGTTGAGTTTGGGAGAATGGAAAGAAGGAAAGTGAGGCATGTGTCTGCGGTTTTTTTCCTGTGCCATTTCCGCAGCGTTTTTGGGTGTGTCAGAGGCACTCATGCCAAGTATTAGTACGCCCGGACCGCCGTGCACGCCAAATCCCGGACCTAATTGTGAGATATAGATGCGGTTTTTATCTACCAGTGCTGAGAGTTTGGCTTTCAGCTTCTGGGCTTCTTCCTGAGCGAGACTGTGTGCGATGCCGAAATCATGTATGTTACTGAACTTGCGCACATTATCCAAAAACTTTTCTACACCTTTGGCGCGGGTACGCACAATACCGGTAGGGCGCAGGTGCCCTTCTTTCATGGTCAGCATGGCTTTCACATTAAGCATGTTGCCAAGCAGCGAGGTGATTTTGCTTAATCTTCCGCCGCGAAAAGCATATTTCAATGTATCAAAAACACCCCAAATATGCGTTTGTGCCATTGTTTTGTGTGTTTCGTCCAAGACGTTCGAAAGGGTTGCGCCGGTTTTGGCTAAACGCGCTGCCGTGATGGCGATAATCCCCAGACCCGTGGAGGTC
>WRHS01000064.1 GCA_009783135.1 Dehalococcoidia bacterium | reverse complement strand
CCTAGCTGCCATTGCGCTCAGTTTTTTCATCGCAGAGAAAGGGCACATTGTAAAAAGCGCAATAACAAGCGCACTAATCTTTATTATGATTTTTGTGCCGTTTCTGAATGCGGTTGCATTTTGGGATAACAGCATTTTGTATGAGGGCGAGTCTGTATATAACTACCTGCAAATCAGCGAGGATGAAGACAATTATTATTTCAGAACCAATGTTGCAGTTGGCGTGCAATCTGTCAAAAATAAAAACGGAAATAATGACGGGTGGTATTACTCAATGGCCATAGCAGCACCCCTGCTTGCCGGAATTACGCCTGTGGCGAGCCCCGATTATACCGAGCAAATCAACAAAGATAAGAAAGTGTTGATTTTAGGTCTTGCGATGGGCACTTACTGCGAACTGGTTTATAGTTATTTCGGCACGGACGTTGAAATTATAGGGGTGGAAATTGATAAAAAAATTGTTGATCTCGCGAGGGGGGAATATTTTGCGCTTTCGGAAAATGTTAAAGCGGTTGTAACTGACGGAAGGGCGTTTCTTGCCTACAATAACTCTGAAAAATACGACGTGATTATTGTGGATGCCTATCAGGATATAACCATTCCGTTTTATATGTGTACCTCGGAGTTTTTTACACTGGTTAGAGAGCATCTAACCGACGACGGAATTATGGTAATAAACCTTAATATGCGCGCCGATCAGGAGGGCAATATTAACGATTATTTGATAGATACCGTATCCAAATCATTTGATAGTGGGCGCATTTATAAAGTTGACGTACCGGGGACTTTCAACTCACTATTTTATATTGCGAAGTCAGGTGAGAATTTAAAAGAGAAACTTCAATATGAGTTAAGTGGTTTTGGTGTGGTGCCAGGAATTGCTAGATTCAGAGATATTGAGTCGCGTATGAGCGAATGCATGCCGAAAAACAAATATTTTTTCACCGATGATAAGGCACCGGTTGAGCTTATCGGCGCAGGGGTAATTGATGAGCTCATCTCAGATGGGATTGGTGAGTTCAGACAGATTTTGCAAGAGAAGGGCTTTTGGGGATTGATAGAGTATTTGAAATAGGGTAGGTCGTGGCTTTCGTGGGATATAATAAGGGTGGTGCTTTTGGTTTGCATTGGAAACCTCCGGAGGCGAAACGTTGTACAATGCAGCATGTAGCGTTGTGTGAACTGAGGATAGAGGAGAAGTCGAGTGATTATAACAAGCGTGACATATGGGGTATTCGCTGCTTTATTGGCTGTGAATTCGATTCTGTTGTTGACGGGGAAATCGCGCTTTCCATTGGCTCGTTATGAAAGCGAGGAGTACAGGCAGAAATTTGACATAAAAAAGCACATCATTTTTTTGGGCGTGGTTTTTGGTATTGAGGCAATTGCGTTAGGGATTGAAGCAATTTACTGTGCTGTTATATGGCCTGAAATACCAAATGCATTGCTACGATGGACGATAACGTTAACTCCGTGCATAGTGACGATACCATGCATATTTTTGTTCCAAGTTGTATGCAGGAAAAAAGCCAAAGAATAACCCCCTGAGTGGATTGGTTATACTTAACTAGACAGAAATAATAAGACAAAAGAAACTGTTATATTCCCCAAGGCTTTAAGATTGCCTTCAATTTCCATGCTTCCGTGCAGCGTTATGTGCTCAAGGAATATCGTATAACGCTGCACGGCAAAATGTCCATTTAATTTGTCTGTGTATATGTTATTTGACAAACGCGCCGACGTAATGTATAAAGACACAGAAATTAATTACCAAGGCGATGATTGGGAAGAAGTAGCTGTCCGGATATTCTCTCAGAGAGTTGGCGGTAGGTGCAAGCCAATGAGAAGCCGAAAAGCGAATACATCCCGGGAGCCGCGCGCCGAACAGTGCGATATTAGGTTGCATTAAGTAGGCTGCGACGGGGATGCCCGTTATAGCATGTGGGTAGAATTATTACCCGATAAGCGCATAACCGTGAGGTCGTGCGGAATAGAGGTGGTACCGCGATAGTCGCGGCAAAATAATGCACATTGCGAGGAGCGTGCTCTTTTAAGTGTGTGTGGGAATGCTGTAATCGTCCTCGGATTTAATCCGTGGGCGATTTTATTTTACATAAAGGATGGAGGTTGCAAAAATGATTATTAAGATACTTTTGTTGCTGGTGTTTTTTGCTGTCACAATTTTTGTGGGGGTCTACTCGCGCAGACGTGCCTCCAGCGTGAGCGGATTTGTGCTGGCAGGGCGTTCCGTTGGGCCTTGGCTGACTGCTTTTGCATATGGGACGTCGTATTTCTCGGCAGTTGTTTTCATTGGATATGCAGGGCAATTCGGTTGGAAATTCGGCACGGCGGCTACATGGATTGGTCTTGGCAATGCTTTTATCGGGGCATTGCTTCCATGGATTATCCTAGGGCGGCGCACACGCATCATGACACATCATCTAAAAAGCGCTACGATGCCGGAGTTTTTCGGCTCTCGTTTTAAATCGACTCCGCTGAAAATTGGAGCGGCACTGCTCGTTTTTGTCTTCCTCATTCCTTACACCGCTGCGCTATATAACGGGCTTTCAATCCTTTTTTCCATGGCGTTCGGTATTGATTTCATCTATTGCATTATAGGGATGGCAATTCTAACAGGCGTATACGTGGTTATTGGTGGGTATTTTGCCACGGCGTTAAATGATTTTATTCAAGGCATTATTATGCTGGTGGGTATTGTTGCGGTCATCGCTGTAGTGCTAAACAATAATGGCGGTTTTATGGCGGCTATAGAGGCTATGGCTCATGTTGAGGATGCGGCAGTGTCCTCAGCCCCTGGTGTTTTCGCATCTTTCTTTGGACCTGACCCACTTGGGTTAATCGGTGTGATAATCCTTACATCTCTTGGAACATGGGGTTTGCCACAGATGATTTCTAAGTTCTACTCAATAAAGTCAGAGAAAGCAATTTTCAAGGGTGCCATAATATCCACGATTTTTGCACTGGTTATTGCGGGTGGCAGCTATTTTCTGGGCAGTTTTGGGCGTCTGTATTCCGGCTCAGTTGAAATTTTGCCCAATGGCGGCGTTAACTTTGATTCCATTGTACCTGCTATTCTTGCGAACTTTCCCGATTTGTTGATAGGAGTAGTGGTGCTTTTGGTGCTTGCGGCATCAATGTCTACATTATCCTCTCTTGTTATGACGTCGTCATCAACATTAACGCTGGATTTCATAAAAGGGCATGTTATTAGTAGAATGGATGACAAAAGGCAGCTATTAGTCATACGTTGTCTGTTGGTTGTGTTTATCGTCATTTCCGTCATAATCGCCACAATACAATACAAAGGCGGGATTACCTTTATTGCTCAACTCATGGGCATCTCATGGGGCACACTCGCCGGATCGTTTCTTGCACCGTTCCTCTACGGGTTATACTGGAAGCGCGTCAGCAAAGCGTCTGTGTGGTGTTGTTTCGGTTTCAGCACTGTGCTGATGGTGCTTAATATCTTTTTCAGAAATTCATTCCCTGAAATTTTGAAGTCGCCTATCAACGCCGGTGCGTTCGCAATGCTTGCAGGATTGGTTATCGTTCCGGTAGTCAGTTTCTTAACAAAGGCGCCGCCAAAAGCCGATGTGGAGGCATGCTTTGCGTGTTATGACGAGACAACCAGCGTTAAAGTCGGCTCAGATTTGGGTGAAAACTAAGAAATAACGCAGTAGTTGTTACAAGGAGGTCGTTGCGATGCCTATTACGAAAATACTTGCCAGAAATGCTGAGTTGTATGGCGACAAGAAATGTTTGACAGAAATCAATCCGGAACTTGAGGAGCGGCATGCGCAAACGTGGAAAGATTTTGCCTTGGTAGAATCGGCCCATAACATCAAATATAGAAAAGAGTTGACGTGGCGTTCGTTTGACGAAAAAGCCAACCAGTTTGCTGAACTCCTGTTAGAACGCGGATGTAAGCGTGGCGACAAGGTTGGCATATTGCTCATGAATTGTATTGAGTGGTTGCCCATCTACTTTGGCATTCTGAAAGCCGGTGCGATTGTTGTCCCGCTAAACTTTAGATACTCATCAGATGAAATCAGGTACGCACTTGATCTGGCTGATGTTTCAGTGTTGGTATTTGGGCCTGAGTTTATTGAGCGTATGCGTGCCATCAAGGATGACATTCAAGCGGTGCGCGCATTGTATTTCGTCGGCGACGACTGTCCTGATTTTGCTGAGAGTTATGAGAAAGCCTCAGCCTCTTGCTCAAAACAGGCACCGAACTTAGCGCTTTCAGATACAGATGATGCTGCCATCTACTTTTCATCCGGAACCACAGGATTCCCGAAAGCCATTTTGCATTCGCATCTAAGCCTTGTTACGTCTTGTAAGGTAGAGCAAAACCATCACGGTCAAACGCCGGATGATATTTTCCTTTGTATTCCGCCGCTCTATCATACCGGTGCTAAGATGCATTGGTTTGGTAGCCTGCTTGTCGGCGGAAGCGCCATATTGCTGCGCGGCATACGCCCGAAATGGATTATTGAAACTGTTGCAAATGAGAAAGTGAGTATTGTATGGCTTTTGGTGCCTTGGGCACAGGATATACTTGATGCCGTCGAAAATGGTGAAATCAATTTGAATGATTATGACTTGAGCGCATGGCGCCTTATGCATATCGGTGCGCAGCCTGTTCCGCCAAGCCTGATACGGCGCTGGAAACAGTATTTCCCGAAGCATGAGTATGACACAAATTATGGGCTCTCGGAGTCAAGCGGACCTGGTGCGGTGCATCTTGGTGTGGAGAATGAACATAAGGTTGGTGCCATTGGCAAGGCTGGCTATAGCTGGCAGGTAAAAATTGTTGATGAGGATGGTAAGCCTGTCAGGAAAGGTGACGTCGGAGAGTTGATATTATGCGGGGATAGCGTAATGAAATGCTATTACAAGGACCCTGAAGCGACAGATGCCACAATCAAGGACGGCTGGTTATACACGGGTGATATGGCATGCGAGGACTCCGATGGCTTTATATTCCTTGTTGATAGAAAAAAAGACGTGATTATCACGGGTGGTGAAAATATCTATCCTGTGCAGATAGAATCGTTCCTGCGAGGCTACGATAAAATAAAGGACGCAGCTGTAATCGGTTTGGCGGACTACAGGCTGGGTGAGCTTGCTGCGGCGGTTATAGAAATAAAGCCGGGTGTTGAATGCGACGAAGAGGAAATCAGACAGTTTTGCATGCAACTGCCGCGCTACAAGCGCCCGTACAGAATTATTTTCGATAATGTGCCGCGTAATGCCACGGGGAAAATTGAAAAGCCCAAACTGCGTGCAAAGTATTGCGGCGGTAGTATCGTAAAAAAACAAATCGAGAATTGAGCCGGGCTAGCATAAGTGGGCTTGTATTTGGGCTAATGCCGACAGGCAGGCGCTAATTTGCTCGTCTGACAAGCCATCAATGCGGATTAGTTTTCGGCGTGATGACTGTCCTTTTGTTATTGATATTGCGCTCTTGTTCAGCTTGAGCACTGAGCAAAGAAATTCAACCAGTTTCTCGTTGGCTTTTCCATCAACAGGTGGTGCGGCGATTTTGATGCGCCATTCGCCCTCTTTGAAGCCGGTCACAGCGTTTGCTTTGGCGCCGGGCGTCACATGTGCGGAAATAATAACGTCTTTATTCTTCGTCGTAATGCCCGCCACCTTTCTCTGCATGGGTGTGTTGGAAAATACCACTGTGCTATTATATCAGAGCAAACGGAGTATCGCGGAATAATATGTCAGAGCAGACGCAAAATATTGTAGATATGTTACGCAGCAAAGGGCTGGCGCTTGGTGTGGCGGAGTCGGCCACAGGTGGGCTTGTTTCGCATCTTTTCACCAATGTCCCCGGCTCCTCTGA
>WRHS01000063.1 GCA_009783135.1 Dehalococcoidia bacterium | reverse complement strand
CTAGTAGATTTTTAAGTTTTTATGTGATATACTTACCGGGGAAAAATATATTAGGAGGCACAAGACAAATGGCTGAGTTAGAAAGACTAGAGACAAGCAAAGTAAGGCTTACATTTACTATCGGCAATGAAAAAATAGAAGAAGCAAAAAATAGTGGCCACTGGAGTGCATCTAAACCCTTGGCAATCACAGATGAGCAGGTAGAAGTTTTGCTGGGGCTACTAAGAGCGTATGAGCCTGCCTGCAGCAATTTTTTGGCAATGTCGGCATCTGTAAAAAGGACTTACACACGGGCGTACTTTGATGCTAAAACCGATGACGGACGCACTAAGCGATTGGCGTGGATGGTTAAGCGGCTGAACAAAAATCTTAAACCGATGTAATGTCGATGTAATGTGCATCAACCGCACTACAAAATAGCGCTACTATAGATTTAATTTTGTTAAAATAACTGCCCTCATTTTCGCCGCGCAGTGCAGCTTTTGTGTATATGAAAAGTGCTCATATATGCTATTATAGGGCGACCCTAAAATTACAGGGAGATGTATATGCTAGATAGTGATATTGAGCGTATTGACAGTGAAAATGAATCACTTAAAGACACCATAGCGCAAGCTAACAGTTCGGGCTTGAAACTTCGGGAATCTGCCGATGTGAATGAGCGCGTCATTCGCGACGCTTTGGAAAAGGCTCGCGACATAGGCAAGTTGGCAAAAAAAACAGTGGAAAAAGCCGCCAAGGAGGCGGACAATGCTGTCAGGGCCGCCGATAAGGCGCGTCAGATATTTGAGGATGACCTGAGCACCTGTAGCAAAACCTTTGATCAGGCACGCAAGAAAGCCAACGAAACGACTGAGCGTGCATGTCAGGCAACTGAGGCTGCTCAGCATGACCTTCAAGATTTGGCGTCACGCATGGAAGAGAGTATTAAAAGAAATGAGTCTGCCGTGGTGCAACTGGTGCGCGACTATCAAAGCAAGGGTTCAACTTTGGAAGCCGGCGTTAACGAGATTAGCAACGAGGTAAAGCAGACAGTCAATTCTTCGCGTGATTCTATCCTTCAAGCCGAAAAAAATGGCTTGGAGGCTATGGAAATATCCAATGAAGCCCTCAGACTGTCACGCGAGGCAGTGACTAACATACAGGATACAGGAAAGGCGGCGCATAAGGTGGCGACAGATGCCCTTAATGCATCCAAGGATGCTGTCGAGCGTGTCGACGAAATAGCCCGCTCTACCCGTGAGGTTAACGACGCCGCAGTCAAGACAGCGCGGGATTTGGTTAGACTGGCTGATAAGCAATATCACACAACCGAGGAAATTGCAAAAACCTATACGCATACTTTTGAGCAGGCAATAGGAAAAGCAGATGAAGCCGGCAAACTGGCACGTGAAACATCTGATAATGCCATGCGCTTGGTACAAGAGGCGATGACACGTGTGGATGATATGACTAAGTCCTCCAAAAACTCCACAGCTGATTCTGTTGCATCTGTGAGGGAAGCGACCTCGAATGCCATTCGTGAGGCAAAGGATGCCTCTGATTCTGCTATTCGGGAAATGGAGCGTGCCGTTGAACGTGCTGTAATTGAGTCGCGCGGCTCGGCGCTGAGAAGCGAAGAGGCAAGAGTTGCAGCAAATGCAGTTGCTGCAAGGACGGAGAGCATTAGTGCCGAGGCCAGAAAAATAGCAGATAGTGCATCAGAACGCACGAAAAACGCACTTGAAGAACTGGAAAAAATGGGTGTGGACATACGCGCCAACCTTGATGAATGGGCCAGTGTCATGCAGGAACGCACAAAGGACACCCTTGAAACGTTAGAAAAAGCAGGCGTGGACATACGTGCCAACCTTGATGAATGGGCTAATGTCATGCAACAACGCATTGAGAAAGCCGAAACTGCTGCTCGTGAGGCGAATGAAGCAGCGGCTCTCAGCATGCAGGCATCACAGGATGCTGTAGCCCGTGCTGATGCCATGGTTTCATCGGCTAGGCAGGCAACTGATGAGGCTATACGTGCCTCACAGGCTGTTATGGAAGCATCAAAACGAGCAGCGCAGGAAGCCAGCGAATTATGGATACGCGCCTTCGGTGAAATGCGCAGCGGTGCCGGTGATACAAACATGTTCACGCAGCACATGACACAAACGATTGAGTCACAGATACCGGATGCCGCTGTCAGCAAAAAAATTGCCGCGAAACCAAAAGCAGCAGAAAAACCCAAACGTGCTTCAAAGGCACCTGATGAGGCTCAAACGCAAAAATCGGATAATAAAGATAAGGCAAAAGCAGACGATTTCCAAAAAACCATGACAGTGGAGGAACCGCCTGTCAGCGACAAACAAGCAGCCAAACGTGCACGGCAACGCATGCTACAGCGTATGGACTCCTTATCACGCATGTTTGTCAATGCTGAGAACAGCGAAGCCGATGATTCTGAAATTGACGACGATCATGTGATAGAGGAAGACTAGCATTAATTTGGATTAGTCTATCTGATAGCAGGCAATACTCATCCGCCGCCCTAAGCCCTATTTCTCAAGCGGGATATAAGCGATGCCGTATGCGTTCGCACCTACATGTGTGCCAATTACAGCACCCAAGCAGATGTTAATGGTTACCCTCGGAAACAGGGATTTAAATTCTTCTTTCAGCATTGTAGCCAGCGAGACATTGTTTCCATGGATTAGCATTGTTGGAAAGTGCGGATCCGGCATTTCGCTGGAAAGTTTTGTATGGAGCCACTTGCTGAAAGCTTTAGGGCTTTTTCGGATTTTGGCAGCAACAGTGATTGTGCCATTCACCAAAGTCAGCACAGGAACAATATGCAGAATGCTACTGAAAGTCACTGCAGCGCCGGATAAGCGCCCTCCCATTTTCAAGTATTTCAGGGTATCAAGGACAGCATAGAGTTTAATACGCGGTATTAGCGCGTTGATATGTTTTATGACAGTCGCAGCATCGGCACCCGAATCGCGCATTTTACAGGCTTCAATAACTAAAAGCCCCAGACAACCGGTACCCTGCTTGCTGTCAATTACGGTGATTTTTTTCTGTTCCTCTGCACTGAAAAGGCTGCGAGCCATGACCGCAGATTGATATGTTCCGCTCAGCGCGGATGAAAAAAATACGCCAATGACATGCCTTCCTTCGTCAAGGCGCCTGCGAAACACGTCTTGAAACATAGCAGGTGATGGCTGTGAGGTGGAAGGCAAAAGTGTTTTTGCCTTTGATAAGTGGGCAAAAAACTCTTCACGGCTTATGTCGACTCCGTCGCGGAAAGTTTTTCCATCGATGGTCACCAGTAAGGGGATAATATCAATGTCGTATACGGACTCGGCGTCCGAATCTAAATCGCAGGTGCTGTCCGTAATAATTGCAATACTCATAAGTGCGTTCCTCTCGTCGTTGTATTAGTGTTGCAGAATTAATCCAAGGTATGACTCAGTCAGTCCTTGCGTTTCCTGCATTCCTTGCACTGCAAGGAATGCAGGAAACGATGCTACTTGTCATAAAATGTCTTTTACAGCAGATTGGGAATATCCTTAAATGTCTCTCCTAGTTCCTCTTGCTCAATGGACATTCCGCGACGCTGTTTGGCGCGGCTGATGTAGTCAATAGTGCGGGAAAAATAGTCCATCACCTTGCGCGAGTTGGTTAACTCGGAAAGGATGACTGTCACCTCAACGTCCTTGCCCTGACCGCGCGGATAGTCGCCTGTTCGTATAATGGCCTCCGTGGCCATGGTTTTTAGTGTGGATGAAAGGTCGTTGATGAGCGACATGTTCATTTGCTTGGGGTTGGTAGTCAGCAGATAAAGTGCCTTTCTTGCCTCTGTCGGGTTGCACTTTACTGACAGGTCGCCCAGCGCTTCATCCATTGCCTGCACGCCGCGTGCCGTCTCAGAGGTTTTCTCACGAAAATCAATCAGTTTATTCGCCTCAAAACGCGGCGTCTTGGCGCATCCGTAACCAATGACTGTCCAGCCGGAAAGCGTCTGTATGATATCACCGGCGTCAAGAACCTTGGAGCCGATATACTTTGAGTTGGTTTCCTCACCGGCGCACAAGACATTGTAGAATGGCTTAACAACCATGCGGTTGATTTTGGCAAGGTTATTGCGTATGGGGGCATTCTTTTTCAGGTAGCGCTGGTTATCCACCAGGAAAACAGCATCAGCTGCCATATAGGCCGATTTAAGGCACGTTCCTACGTTGTATATGGAACGCTCCTCGGTTGTCTCCTCATAGCGGAATGGCAGGACAATCATATTGTAAACCGGCTTGTCCAGATAGCGCTCTTTTATCATGTGTGTCAATACTGAGATGGAACCTGAGCCGGTACCTCCGGCTGCACCGGCAATCAGCAAAAAGGCATCCGTTTCGGCAAGGTGCGGCGTAAGGCGGATAGCCTCGATGACTTTATCGCCGTCTGAACGCGCAATTTCGGCACCTACGTCGTTCATCTTGCCGACACCATGTCCGCCTGTTTTCTTGTTGCCTATGAGTATGCGGTGCTGAAAATCTGATTTGATAAGTGACAACCCCGAAAGGTCGGCCACATCAGTGTTCACGGCTAAAACATTGGTAAGTACTTCAAGCTTATTTAACTGGGCTTTTTTGCTCATCAGGGCAAATTCATCGGCGAGCCTGCCACCGCATTGCCCACATCCTATGACCAATAATTTCACTTCATCCTCCGAAAATAGCGCTCGTCTTCAAGTGTTAAAAGTGTAACTTGTTTGAAACAAATGGTCAATCCTTTTATGATAAAATTTGACTGAGGCATCATATGAGTTTTGTCCTGTGCAGAGCATGCCTGAGTTGTAAGGAATTTGTCTTAGAGGTAAAGAATATGGCTGATATTAGACTGGAAAAGTTGGCTGATTTGCTGGTGAACTATTCAGTGGCAGTAAATCCTGGCGATAGGGTCGCCATTCAAGGCGAGACTATCGCAACCCCACTCATTAATGCTGTCTACAAAAGCGTGTTGCAATCAGGAGGTCATCCTATTGTTATGCCTCGCTCAACTGATACCTTGGAGATGCTTTACCGCTATGGCTCGCGTGAGCAAATCGAGTACGTGCATGAGGTGCAGCGTATCATAATGGAGAAATACGACGTGCGAATTGTCATACTTGGTGCCGAAAACAGCAAGGCTCTATCGGGCGTGCCATCGCATAAGATGGTTTGGCATGATCAGTCTTATGCCGACCTAATGAAAACAATGATGCAGCGCTCAGCCAAAGGCGAGTTTAGATGGGTAATTGCCCCTTATCCCACATCATCTATGGCACAGGACGCCGAAATGAGTTTATGCGACTATGAAGACTTTGTGTATAAGGCCTGCATGCCGGATATGAGTGACCCAGTGGGCTATTGGAAAAGAGTGGCGGCGGAGCAGGAGCGCATCGTAAAATGGCTCAATGGCAAACAGAGCGTGCATATTACCGGCAAGGAAACGGACTTGCGTTTGTCTATAGCAGGGCGCAAGTTTATTTCCTGCGCTGGCAATATGAATATGCCGGACGGAGAGATATTTACCGGACCTGTGGAGAACAGCGCTGATGGCTATGTGTATTTCTCTTATCCCGCCATTGAAGCCGGACATGAAGTGCAGGGTATTCGCCTAGCCTTTAAAGACGGCAAAGTGGTGCAGGCATCTGCTGAGAAGAGCGAAGAGTTTCTGCTCAAGACGCTGGATACGGACACAGGAGCACGTTTTCTTGGCGAATTTGCCATTGGCACGAATGAGGGCATTCAGCAGTTTACGCGCGAAATACTCTTTGATGAGAAAATTGGCGGCAGTTTTCATGTTGCCTTGGGGGCCGGATATCCTGAGACCGGCTCTGTCAATGAAAGCGCTATACACTGGGATATGGTTTGCGACCTGCGTCAAGACGGGG
>WRHS01000062.1 GCA_009783135.1 Dehalococcoidia bacterium | reverse complement strand
GCATCATCTATCTGAGCCGGACACACAGGATCGGTATGATGAAAATACACATCATCAGTTAGCCACTTTGCGCCAAAAGTCAGCATATTCGGTAATCCATCAGGCAAAGAAAATACTATCTCTGAAATAGACAATACTATTGGTTTGCGCATGCCCATTATTGTGGCGCTCAACTCGCGCCCGTTAAGAAATTCCTCAACCAATGCCCGCCCACCGTAGTTAAGGCAAACCTTTTCCACTTGCCCTATTAGTGCAGTCCTGTCGTTAACAACACTGTCCTGTGTCATACCGTGGCTTGCGTCTTCAGCAACCGGTTTGACAATAACGGGAAATTGCAGGCAAAAGTTGTCCATAGTGTGCGGGTATAACACCTGATAGCGCGGCGTATTTACACCGGCAGCCATAAGCAATTCCTTTGCTTTAGCTTTGTCCAAGGCTAGCGCCAACGTCGGCGCTGCCGAGCCTGTGAAAGGCTTACCCATGGCGGCCATCATGCCGGCTACCATGGCCTCGGTTTCCGGCTGACCGGCAAAACCCTCAAATAAATTAAAGAAAATGTCCGCATCCAACTCGGCCAAAATGGTGCGCACGTCATCAATCGGAGGCACAAGCGGCACCTTTGCCACACTATGTCCCATCACCTGCAATGCGTCATAAACAGCATTGACCTCCTCCAAAACATCCGAAACAGCATCCGCCTCACCCATTTGGCTATAGCGATCGGGTATGGGGTCATTGTAGATTAGAGCCACCTTATAAGCCAAAATTGTACCTCCTAATAGCCGCATTAAGTATTCCGTTAATCAACTTTTCATAACTCCACCCCAATGCCTGCGTCATTATGATTAAATCACCGCTCATAGGGTTGAGCCCGGGTAACGGATTAACCTCCAAAAAATATGGCGTGCCATCCCCAGCAACGCGAAAGTCCATGCGCGCCATATCGCGTATACCCAGTGTTTTGAATGCCAGCAGGCAGGACTTTTCGATTTTTTGCAGCACTGCCGCATCCAACACAGCGGGGCATTCATACTGCACCATTTCCTGCCAGTTACGTTTGATCTCCAGCGAATACACGAAATCAACACCGGCATGACGCGGCAACACACGCATGACACCAACCACACGGGTTGGGTCGTTTCCCAGCAATCCTACTGTCACTTCATCGCCCGGGATAAACCGCTCCACCATCACAGGTTGAGCATAAAGACAAAGCTGCTGCGCTACCATCTTTTTAAGGGTTGGCACGTCATCTGCGCGGGATGCGTTGCGTATACCTTTGCTGGAGCCCTCATGTACCGGCTTAATGAAAACCGGAAACGGGAAACTGCCCCAGTTACATGATTCCAATTCCTCAATGGTATTTATGATGCGCCATTCAGGCGTGTCGACACCGACCGCTGCTACCAGTTGTTTGGTGAGGGACTTTTCCAGACAAAGCGACAACGTCAAAGGATCCGACCCGGAGTATGGTATGCCGAGCATTTCCAGTACGGACGGCACCTGCGCTTCACGGCTGCGGTAATTTCCCAACCCTTCGGCAATATTAAACACCAAGTCGGGCTTTTCACGCATAACACAGTTTAGGAAATCACTGCCGCCACCCAATTTTATAGCCTGATGCCCCGCTGAGTTGATAACCGCAACTATTGCATCAATCGTTTCAGGGGAATCGTACTCTTCAAACTCGTCTGCAGGTAACCCTTCCGTCTGCGGCACCTGCGGTTTTATGTCATAACTTAAGCCTATTTTCATCAAAACCACCGTTTGGCAAACTAAACCGGAATGATATCGGCGCACGGCACCTCAAGACATCCAGTATAAGCCTTGGCGTTATTCGGATTGGAATAGTGAACTATCTTACCCTGATAGTTGCGCACAATAAACTCCTCCGACGTACGCTCCAATATGTAGTCCGGTCCGACAGGAATTTTACCTTTGCCGTTTGGCAAATCAATAACATACGTTGGAATAGCCAAGCCCGAAATAAACCCACGCATGCCCTGCATGATATTCACACCACTTTCCACAGATGTCCAAAAATGCTCCGTGCCGACAACATCATCACACTGGAACAGGTAATACGGGCGCACTTTAACGCGCAATAGGCTGCGGCATAGATTGATTTGAGTTTCTACAGAATCATTCACTCCCTTGAGCAGCACCGACTGATTGTTAACCGGCATACCGGCCCTAAGCAACATGTCACAGGCGCGCGCCGCATCAGGTGTAACTTCGCCGGGATGGTTGAAATGCGTGTTGAGCCATATTGGCCCGTATTTGGAAAGCGTATTGCACAACTCGTCATCTATGCGCTGAGGCAACACCACCGGCATCCGTGTGCCAATGCGGATTATTTCAACGTGGGGTATGCGGCGTATTCCGGCAAGAACCTCACCCAAGCGGGCGGTTGACAGTGTCAAGGGGTCTCCGCCGGAAACAATCACGTCCCGCACTTCCTTGTGCCGACGAATATAAGCCAACATGGCCTCAAACTGTTCAGTCGTGCGCACCCAACCGCCGTGGCGCCATTCGCGCTTGCGCGTGCAATGACGGCATAACATAGGACAAATATCCGTTAAAACCATCAGCACACGGTCAGGATATCGATGTACAAGCCCAGGCACTACGGAATGCTCTTCCTCCGCAAGTGGATCCTCCATACTGGCACAAGACGTGGAGAGTTCCTGTATTGACGGCAAGGCCTGCAAACGCATAGGGTCAGTGGGATTATCAAGGTTCATCAATGACAAATAATAAGGTGTGATAGCCAGAGGATATTTGATATTTACCAAACGCATCTCGGCGCGTTCCTTGGCGCTAAGACGCGCATATTTGGACAGACCCTCAACAGTTGTTATGCGATTACGGAAATGCCAATGCCAATCGTTCCAGTGCTCTGAGGGAATATTACAAAACAGACGGCGCGAGGACACCTCCGTCTTGAGTGGAGGTTCGTCTTCCTCTACCTGAGCCGCAGCAACAGTGGTGCCGGAGGGTTCCCCCACGACTTCCCGGGTTTGCATGGTCTGAGTTTTCATTTACTGGTTCGGCGCTCCTTATTCAATTGCTGCCATTTTCAACACTCACAATTCATGCAATACCTTGCACGAATCCGCAATATGTATATCTAAACTTTATATCATTGGTTTAGCCATATGTCAAGAAAAATTACGCACGAAAAATACCGCTTGACGCAGTTAGTAAAATTTTTTCAACAAAGGGGTGACCGCAGAGCACACAATGCGAAGAAAATCAGTCTTCGGCAGGTGCTAATACAGGCAGGCCTACAGAAGCTGTGGATTCGTGTGCAGGACTCATAACCAGTAACACAATCAACAAAATCATCAGGGTATTGCGTAATACCAGCGCATTCGTAACCACCTGCTGACCATCCGCAAGTCCGAAGTAATTCATAGGATAAACGTACCAAGTCAGATAAGCCACCACTAGAAATACCATCCATCCGACCTTTTGCCAACGTCCGCTGAATAAAGGCATCAGCGGACAAATCCACAAAATAAACTGCGGCGAAAACACCTTGTTGGTAGCAATGAATACCGCAACGGCAGCTATGGAATAATTAAGAATATCGGTTGTTGCCCCGGCACCGAATTCTATGTGTGTCGGCGACCCCAAATTACGCCTTATACGACGCATAAACATAAAATACACTGCCACCAGCGCCGCTCCAACGATAAAAAAAGCGCATTTGGCCAGCGGCTGCGCCAGCGGCGAAGATACGTCAAAAGACATGGGACCACCCACAGGCACGGCGCTTACCAGCCCCAGCGAGTTAAGCAATAGCAACAAGGAGGCATATAGGCTCTCCAGCTGCAATGCGCGACCGCTCTGCACTGTAAAAGAGTGTATAAACTCTCCCCTACCAATCCATAGTGCCGGACCTGCGATTAGCATCAAAGCTAATGCGAAAATCGCCACATGAGAAAGCGTCCTGCGCCATCCGTGATGCTGCCATTGGTAAATAAGAAACAGCGGCACCAATACTGCCGGATAGACCTTGGTCATCACGCCCACTGCCAGCACAATCCAAGCCACCTCATATTTGCCTCGGCAGAAAGCATACAGTGCCGCCAAGGTAATTATTGCCGGAACTATATCAAAGCGCTCCACAGCAATGTCACCAATGGCTATCACAATCAACGCATAGCATGAAAGCGCCACCCAAGGGCGAGTTTGCAGCTGACGCACCAAGCCGAAAAGCAACCAAACCCCAGCCATAGCAAAAAGCATCATTTCCACAGCAAAAGCTGTGTTGTATCCAGCAAGATCGTGGGATACCAAATATGGCAGATAGAATAAGAGTAGCGCTATCGAAGGATACTCAACGGCAAAGTCTTTATAGGGAACAAGCCCCTCCTTCATACAAGAAGCATAGTAGCGGTACAACCCAATATCCGAGCCTCCGTGCTGAAAAGCAAACATGTAAATTACTAGAATTAGGATGCAGAAAGCCAATGGCAAAAGCATCCATTTCAAACGGCTGAGATTAGACATTTATGCCACCGTTTGCAGTATTGATTTCGGGAAGCGAACTCTGCGACAACTGATTGGGAGTCCGCCACGGATTGAGCGGATTGAATGGCGCTTCGGGATAGGCAAGCGCCGACTGAGCAAAAAAGACCACGCCCCAGATAAACAACGGAATAACCACACACAACCAGACACGACGGGGCAACTGGTCCAGCCATTGTGCTGACAACAAAGTTATTGGCAACAACCCCGGTAGTGCATAACACGCCAGCATGATAAAGGGCATACCGCCCATATCCGCCATAGCTGTCCACTCATACGTCAGATATATTCCAAACACTGCCAGTACCCAGCCGGCTAAAAGAAGCAACAGGTCGACGCTAAACATGCGCCGGTGAAACCCTTTACACAAAGACCAAATCAATGCAGCTATGCCCGGAATTATTAGCGGAAAACCAACCAGCCAAGCGACAACAACCTGTTCTACATTAGCCTGAATAAACTGCCAACCAAAACCAACCGGCAACTCGGTATACTGAAAGCCAAATCTGAATGGAGCCCCAAACACTGCATTCTGATAGACTAATAGCCCAATAAAAGGCAGTAGCAAGCCCAAGCAAAACCCCAATGGAGACCATGCCACATCACTCCTTCGCTCGTTTAAGCGCGGGCGTAATTGGATATAAACAAAATGGAGCAAAAAGACGGTCACCGCCCAAATGTTGGAATAATTGGCAAAAACGCTCCAGCCCAGTCCCAGTCCGGCGAGGAACAACAACCCCCAAGCAACACGGCAGCTTAACTCACCACGGCGCAAACAATAATAAATATACAGTCCGCCACCCATTCCAAGAAACGCGGCTGCGGCAAAAATGCCTGAATACGCACGCGATGACATTGCCAGTGCTACAGGAGAAAAGAGCCACATCAATGCCCCTAGGCAGGCTACCCGCTCATCTTTGAGACGTTTGAGCAGTAGAAACGTCACCACAGCCATCCCGACAGCCAACAGCTGATTACCCAGAGTCGGGGCATGTATGTAATAAAATGGCAACAAGTAGAAAATATATCCCGGTGCCTCTGTATAAGCCCAACGTTGATTTTCGAGTTGTACATATCGGCTTAAGTCCGCTCCATTGGTTTGAGCTTCGGCGTTCTGCAAATCAAATGTAATTTGGTCAAGCGTCATCTGTCCATCGGCAAAATTCTGCACGGCTTGCTGCAGCGACCAATCGCCTTTTTCTTTCATATGCTGCGGAATAACCAGCGTTAAAAGAAATGCCAACACCAGCCCAAATGCGACTATACCGCGATACAGCCAGATACGATTATTGTTATACATAGGCATAATCTGCTATTCAGTACATTGCTAAAAAGTAACCAAGCATCAAAGTTCTTTTCGTCTTAGATTCAGCCAAGAACCATATATTCCAAGGACGATTAACACAAGCGTTGTGGCAAGTGCGCCCCATTCTGCGTCCCCCGACGTACCCAACACCAGTTGATTACCCCAGCTAATCAGTCCACCAGGCAGAAAATGTACCACTTTAGGCAGCCCCGATAATATAGAGATAACTATAATTACGGCTATTGCCAATCCGCCGGCTGCTATCTGGTTTTTGAGCAGACTGGAAAAATACAGCGTAATGGACAGGCAGAAAAGCAAAAACAGCAGCATCAGCAACATTTGTTGCAGAAAGCCAAGGGCTCCTGCGTTGCCAAAAAATATAAGTGTATAACCCCAGCACACCAATCCGCCAAGCAACAGACCAAGCAGTATATTCAATCCTTGCGCCACCAGCTT
>WRHS01000061.1 GCA_009783135.1 Dehalococcoidia bacterium | reverse complement strand
AGGCATTTTTCATGACATTGAGTTTATGGAGGGCGTGTGCGACAGGGTATTCAATATATCTGATGGAGCGATCGTATCGTGAAAAGTGATTTGCATATACACTCAACCGTGTCTGACGGCAGCGACACTATAAAGCAGATAATTGAAACGGCAAAGACAAAAGGGCTTGATGCCATAGCCATAACAGACCATGATACTATGTCACACATAAAACAAATCCCTGACGAAGCCGATATACGGGTTATTGCCGGTGTTGAGTTGTCTTCGGCTCACCATAAAACGAACGTGCGGGCGCATATTTTAGGCTATCACATTAAAAATGCAGAAATAATTTCGGCGTTTACACAGGCGCTTTTGGAAGCGCGGAATGAAAACTCTGAAAAACAGGTGCAAATTCTAATTCGGAATGGTTTTCGGATTGATATGGATAAGCTTTCAAGAGCCGATGGCAAGTATTTATATAAGCAACACATAATGGATTGGCTTGTTTCAACAGGGCAGGCTCCGGATATGTTCGGCGACTTCTATCATAGGATTTTTAAGAATGGTGGCATCTGTGCTTTTGATATTGAGTATGCAGATGTCTTTGAGTCGGTACGCGTTGTAAAAGAAGCAGGTGGTATTGCCGTGCTTGCACATCCCGGCAAACAGCAGAATTTTGAGATTATTCCCGGTCTTGTGGTGGCAGGGCTTGATGGATTGGAGTTGAACCACCACTCGAATAGTTCCAAAGACAAGGAAATAATCCTTGACTATGCCGGAAGATATGGGTTGTTCCTAACAGGCGGCAGCGATTATCACGGCAGGTATGAGCCGCAGCCTTTTGGAATCGGAGATTTCTTATCCGGAGAAAGCGGTAACAGGGCGATATGTTAGACACTGGCACAAAGCTTGGGGAAAAGCCCGTAATTGATGCTGATGTGGCACTTACTGATGCTGTGCTCGGTGCGTACACGCATATACAATCGCATTGCGTGTTAACGCATGTTACAGTAGGTGATTATTCGTATCTTGCAGGCTACAACCATGTATTTTGTGCCACTATCGGAAAGTTTTGCTCTGTTGCCAGCTTTGCGCGTATCAACACAACAAACCATCCCATATATACCCGCGTGGCACAACATCACTTCACTTATCGCAGTGAAATGTACGATTTCGGAGAAGATGATGCAGAGTTTTTCTCTGCACGCAAAGCTGCGCGCGTCATTGTCGGCAATGACGTTTGGATCGGACACAGTGCCGTCGTTATGCCGGGGCTCACCATTGGCAATGGTGCTGTGATTGGTGCCGGTGCGGTGGTGACCCGGGATGTTGCACCATATTCTGTTGTCGCCGGCGTACCGGCAAGGAAAATAAACATGCGTTTTCCTGACGATGTGATAGTAAAAATTGAGCGCTCAAAATGGTGGGACTGGGATTACGCCACCATAAAAGAAAGATTGTATGACTTCCGTGACTGGGAAGCTTTTTTAAGGAAGTATTAATGATTCGCACAGCGACGAAAAACGATATAGATGCTGTCTATGGATTGATAAAACAGCTTTCAAACCATGGCTTTACTAAGGAACAATTTGAGCGCTGCTACGAGCACAATCTTAAAAGTGAATATGTTCTGGTGTGTGAGCAAGACAGTAAAATTCTTGGCTGTGGAGTTTTGCGCATTAACTACCCTTTGCCTTTGTCGCAGAAGGTTGCCGAAATAGTCAATCTTGTTGTGGATGAAAGCTTCCGCAATCGTGGAATCGGCAAGGAACTGCTGGAAGTCTTTGAAAAAATTGCCGCGGACCATAGGTGTATTTGCATAACAGTGATTTCCGGAAAACAACGTGAGGCGGCACATCGGTTTTATACGCGTGAGGGCTTTGAGCTTAATCACTATAAATTCACGAAAGAGATTATATGATTCAGCAAACATTTTATGATTTTTCGGCATTTGAAATGATGAAAGATAAAAAGACTTTTTTGGTATGTGACGCCGCTTTTGACGCATTAGGCATTGACATGCCATACAAGTATGTAAGATTCAGCGATTTTACATCCAACCCGCATTACCAGGATGCCAAAGCTGGGCTAAAACTTTTAAGGAAAACAAAGTGTGATTTTATGGTTGCCATCGGCGGCGGAAGCAGCATTGATATGGCCAAGAGCATTAAATACTATAGCCATATTGACCGTCCTTTGATGGCTGTTCCTACAACCGCAGGCACAGGAAGTGAGGCAACTCATTTTGCTGCCATTTACAGAGATGGTACAAAATACTCTATTGCCGATGCAAAGCTTTTGCCTAATTACGTCATATTGCAGCCTGATGTGCTCAAAACACTCCCTGATTATCAAAAGAAGTGTACTATGCTTGATGCACTGTGTCAGGCTATTGAGTCCTGGTGGTCCAAAAAAGCCACAGCGCAGAGTATTGAGTTTTCGCGAAGGGCAATAAAACTAATCCTCAATAATATGGACGGCTATCTGAAAAACGAAGATGCAGCCAATAAAAATATGCTTACTGCCTCCAATTTGGCTGGTAGGGCTATAAACATAACAACCACCACGGCACCTCATGCGATGAGTTATAAGCTGACAACGTTGTATGGATTGCCGCATGGACATGCCGTGGCCCTATGCCTGCCGAAAGTATGGCGCCATATGAAAAATTACAACGCTATTGCTGTGGCACTTGGGAAACAAAACTTTGAAGAGGCTATTTTGTTTTTTGAGCAACTACTTCAAAAACTTGAGGTCTTACCGCCTCAAAACGCAAGCGTGAATGATTTGGACGTTCTTACACACTCGGTAAATGCCCAAAGGCTGCATAACAATCCTGTTAAGCTTGGTTGCGACACAATAAGAACTTTATACAAGGAAATTTTGGAGGTATAAGATGATGGCAAAAAGTATTAAGGCGGTCATTTTTGATTGGGCCGGCACCACCGTGGACTATGGCTGTTTTGCGCCGATTAAAGGGTTTGTTGACGGGTTTAAAAGCATTGGATTTGATATAACCAATGAAATGGCAAGAAAGCCTATGGGAATATCAAAAATTGAGCACATCCGAGCAATTGCAGCTATGCTGTCTGAGCCTATTACAGAGAAGCAAATACTAAGGGCATATGATGCGTTCGAGAATACCCTTTTTGCCAGCATTGAGCGGCACTGCGACATAAAAGACTATGTGTTGCAAACGACCGAAGCTCTTCGGGCACGTGGTATAAAAATTGGCTCCACAACCGGATATACTCCGGCAATGATGGAGCGCGTTATCGCCAAGGCGGCCGAACAGGGATACTCCCCTGATTTCTCAATAGCACCAGATAAAAGAATTAAGGGAAGACCTTATCCGTATATGATATGGAATAATCTTATGCATTTTGGTATTGCAGATGCGAGAGAAAGCGTAAAAATCGGCGATACCACGGCGGATATCTGCGAGGGTAAAAATGCCGACTGCTGGACAGTGGGCATTATTATGGGCTCATCCGAGCTTGGGCTTACCCGCAACGAGGTCGCGGCATTACCCGTAGCTGAATTGAGCGGGCGCAAGGCCGCTGTCCGTGCGGCATATTATAAGGCTGGTGCCGATTATATCGTTGATGATATGAACGAAGTTCTTGGTGTAATTGATGATATAAATCGGCGTTTGTCGCTGAATGCTTCGCGCAAACTGCTTACACCCGGACCTCTGACAACGCGTTATGCCGTAAAGCATGCCATGCTTACCGACCACTGCACATGGGATGACGAATATAAGGCAGTGACAACCTCAGTTGTGAATGACATCACACATATTTGCGCGGGTGACGATTATGCCACAGTACTTTTACAAGGCAGCGGTTCGTATGCTGTTGAAGCCATGATCAATTGCTTGTGCATAGAAAACGAGAGGATATTGTTTCTGGTTAATGGGGAGTACGGGAAGCGCATGCTGACCATGGCAGGAAACTCCCATAGAGACTATGAGTATCTATCGTTTGATATGATACAACCGATTGATATTGAGATGCTCAATAACAAGCTGAAAGCAGATTCTGCCATAAGCACTGTGGTATTTGTCCATTGCGAAACCACCACGGGCGTCTTGAACCCTCTTAAAGAGATTACCCGATTGGCTAAGTCTTATGGCAAAAAAGTGTTGGTTGACGCTATGTCCAGCTTTGCTGCTTATGACATTGATATACAGGGGCTTGATATTGATGCGCTGGCGGCCAGTTCCAACAAATGCCTGGAGGGATTACCGGGGTTATCATTTGTAATCGCCAAAAAGAAGCTTTTGGATGGCAGCCGCAGCAACTCTTTATCACACAGCCTTGATTTATATGACCAGTATCAGGGCTTGTACGCCGGCGGAGGGAAGTTCCGTTTTACGTCACCAACCAATGTTCTTCTTGCGTTGCGACAGGCCATTAATGAGTATAAGAAAGAGGGCGGATTGCCGGCTCGCAGAATGCGCTATATGGAAAACCACAAAATACTTGTTGAGGGACTTGGGAAACTTGGCATTCGGCCAATCGTTGCATCTGAGCACCAGTCCTATATCATCACGACGTTTGATCTTGGCAGTCTTGATTTCCACGCGTTGTATGAAGCACTTAAATCAAAGGGCTTTATCATTTACCCCGGGAAGCTGACGTCGATGCCCACATTCCGCTTGGGGAATATAGGGGACGTGTATCCGTCTGATATGGCAGAGCTTGTAAAAGCTGTCGAGGAGTACGTTTGCTTATCTCAGGCAGGATAACTTGTACGTATAATATGCTTCTTGCAGAAACATACCTGCACGGCCAGCACAGATGCACTATGCCAGTCATGCGACCGCAGACTTCAGAACAAATGCGCGAAAGGATGTTTTAAGCCAGTTACGCCAATGGCGCCATGGTGAGCAGCTTGCGCACAATATCAGGGTATTGGCAGATAAACATTAGTTCATCTTCTACCAGTGGCTTATGCGTTTCCACGTTTGCATAGCGCACAAGTTCAAGTATCTTGTTGGCTTCCTCTTTGCTTTCCGGTAGGGTAATATCTTCCGGAATTTTATTGGATAGTACGTCTACGACGTGGCGGAAACCGGAAATGCCGCTGTATTGTCCGGTACAGATTTCGCGCCCCGTTTCCACCAGCACCGGTTCGCCGCGTCCCAACTCTTCATAGCTGTAGAGTTCATAGTTCTGAGGATCCTTAAGCACGCCGTCGGCATGTATACCGGAGGCATGAGCAAAACAGTTCTTACCTACACCCGGCTGGTTTATGGGGATTTCCACACCGAAAGCATAGCTTGAGAATTGGGCGATCTTCCAAGCTGTGTCCAGCTTGACGTCGCCTGCGAGTTGATATTTCTTGCCGAAGTCTTTTGACTTGGTGATGGCGAGAATGACCGAAACTAGGTCAGCATTACCGGCACGTTCGCCAATGCCATTGACAGTGGTGTTGATATACGCATCCTGCCCGCCATCGATTGCGCCTTTGGCACCGGCTATTGAGGTTGCAACCGCCATACCCAAATCACCATGGCAGTGGATTTCGATGGGAAGTTGCACCTGTTGTGCCAGCGTACGGGCGGTTTCATATATGGAGAATGGATTGTCATATCCGAGCGTGTCGCAATAGCGCAGACGTACTGCCCCATGCGTTTTGGCAGCCTGCCCATATTTGACAAGAAAGTCTACGTCGGTACGTGAGGCGTCTTCGGCATTTACCCCGACACTCTGTATGCCATGGGAAAGTGCCGCATCCACCGCAGCGGTCATCTCACCGATGATATCATCGCGCGTTTTACGCCCCTGGAATTTGCCGTCTATCATCTGGTTTGATGTGGACTGCGACAGGTTGAGATGTTTGATGCCGGGCACTCTCTTTATGGCAAGCTCAACATCCTCTACGATACCGCGGATCCATCCGCTTAGTATTATGTTTTTAAGTATACCCTGCTGCACCATCTCCAGATTGGCTTGCAGGTAGTATTGCTCATGGCGTGTGGTGGGAAATCCGAATTCGCTTTGAAAAACTCCCATTTCGTCCAAGTAGACATTTATCATGGTCTTTTCGAGTTTGGATAAGCCCAACCGTGCAGTCTGTACGCCATCGCGATTGGTAACGTCAATTAAATAGATCTTAGGCAAAATAGTATCCCCCCTTTTTGTGATTGCTTTGGGAACCATAAATACTAACACAAATGAGCCGTGATGGCAATCTTTGGCATAAGGCGTATACCCAAAAACATATGGTGAAAATGGGCTGAATAATCACATCTCTCATCGTGCAACGGGGTAAAAATGCCATGCAAATTGCTGAAGTGTTCTGTGAATGAACCCTCCCCGCAGCAGAGCTGCGAGGTATCCAGGGGGTGATTATTCAAACAAGCCCAGTTGCTGGCTATGCAGTTTTTTATACTCAGCCTCTTTTCCTTGTTCGCGTACGTACCTTGC
>WRHS01000060.1 GCA_009783135.1 Dehalococcoidia bacterium | reverse complement strand
CAAGCGGCGTAATATGCTTGCTGATAGATTTCAGCATGACGCCTGCATCACCTACAATCGGCACGTCAACACGTACATTCTTGCCGATTTCTGCCGGGTCAATGTCGATATGTACTATTTTTGCCTGCGGGGCGAATTCGGATACCTTGGCAGTTGCGCGGTCACCGAAACGCGTTCCTACCGCAAGCAGAAGATCAGCCTCACTGACGGCCATGTTGGCATAAGCCAGTCCATGCATACCGAGCCAGCCGTATGAAAGGGCGTGGCTTTCCGGGAAAGCCGAAATGCCCAGCAAAGTGGTGATAACAGGTATGTTCGCTGTTTCGGCCAGTGACTTTAACTCATCAAACGCATTTGAGATGATGATGCCGTGCCCTGCAAGAATAAGCGGTCGTTTGGCTGATGCGAGCAGTTTGGCAGCTTTGGCAATTTGTGACGTGTGTCCCGTGAGCGTAGGCTTATAGCCAAGCAGATCTATGCGCGTTGGATAAACGAAGTCAGCATGCTCGGTTTGAACGTCTTTGGGAATGTCAATGAGCACAGGACCCGGGCGCCCACTGCGCGCCAGATAGAAAGCTTCTTTAATGGTGGCTGCGATATCAGCTGTATCTGCCACCAGATAGTTGTGCTTCGTAATAGGCAAGGTAATGCCGGTGATATCTATTTCCTGGAAGGCGTCTTTGCCGATGAAAGAGCGTCCTACCTGTCCCGTGATTGCCACGAGCGGTGTCGAATCGAGGTATGCATCGGCAATGCCGGTGACCAAATTTGTGGCACCGGGACCTGAGGTGGCAAAGCAAACACCCACTTTGCCGGTGGCGCGGGCGTATCCTTGGGCGGCATGCACCGCTCCCTGCTCGTGACCGGTAAGGATGTGACGCAGCTGCGGATATTGTGTGAGCGTATCGTAAAGCGGCAGTATCTGCCCGCCCAATATGCCGAAGATGGTATCAACCTCCTCCTTCAGCAGGCTTTGGCATACAATTTGAGCGCCTGTTAGTTTCATATGGCTTCTCCTATAAAAACCGCACCGCAATTGGCTGAGCTTACATGCCTTGTGTAGCGTGCCAAATAGCCGTCTGTTATGCGAGACTTGAATGCCGGCAGCAGCGACAGACGTTTGTTAATTTCCTCAACGCTTAGTTTAACATTTAATTTGCAGTTTGGTATGTCAATTTCAATAATATCACCTTCGCGTATTGCGGCGATAGGACCGTTAAGTGCCGCCTCAGGTGCTACATGCCCAATGGATGCCCCGCGCGAGGCGCCGGAAAAGCGCCCGTCAGTTATTAGAGCAACGCTTTTATCCAGCCCCATACCTGCCAGAAGCGACGTCGGAGTGAGCATTTCGCGCATGCCGGGGCCGCCTTTGGGACCCTCGTAGCGTATGACCACAACGTCGCCCGCTTTGATGACGCCTGCCATGATGGCCTGAGTTGAGGCATCCTCTGAGTCAAACACGCGCACCGGACCGCTGTGACACATCATTTCAGGTGCTACAGCGGAGCGTTTTACCACAGCACCGTCTGGTGCAATATTGCCGAATAGTATTGCCAGTCCCCCCTTCGTCGAATAAGCGGTGTCTTCCGAGCGAATGACGTCGCTGTCCTCAACTGTGGCTTGGCGAATTATATCTCCGATACTCTGCCCTGAAACTGTCGCGGAATTCAGGTTTAAGTGCTTGGCTAATTGCTGCATTACGGCAGGTATGCCGCCGGCGCGGTCAAGGTCCTCGATGTGATATGCACCGCCCGGGCGTAAGCTGGTAAGACAGGGGGTGCTCTCGCTAATTGCATTTATGTCATACATGGAATACTTGATGCCTGCTTCATGTGCGATTGCCAAAAGATGCAACACGGAGTTGGTGCTGCCGCCCAGCGCCATATCAACGGTGAATGCGTTATGGAGCGAGTCTGAATTTATGATGTCGCGCGGACGCAGGTTTTGCTCAAATAGCCCAACGATGCGTTCGCCCGCCTGCTTCGCAAGCATGGCACGTCGCTCATATACTGCCGGAATAGTTCCGTTCCCGGGAAGAGCCATACCGAGCGCCTCTGTCAGGCAATTCATGGTGTTGGCTGTAAACATACCGGAGCAAGAACCGCATCCGGGGCAGGCCTTGTCCACCAGTGAATCAAGTTCCTCCTCGGTCATGTTTTTGTTGAGCACTTTGCCAACTCCCTCAAATACGGAGTTGAGATCTACTTTCCTCGTTCCTTCAGGCGTTTCCCAACGTCCTGAGAGCATTGGTCCGCCGGATATGAAAATGCATGGCACATTGAGGCGCACGGCAGCCATGAGCATGCCGGGGATGACCTTGTCGCAGTTTGGCATGAAAACCAATGCATCAAACTGATGCGCCTGCGCCATGACCTCAACGGTGTCGGCAATTAACTCGCGCGATGGCAAGGAGTATTTCATGCCGGAGTGATTCATGGCTATACCATCGCATACGGCAATAGTGTTGAACTCAAACGGAACACCGCCTGCCTGGCGGATGCCTTCTTTGACGGATTTTGCCAGCTTATGCAGATGCAGATGTCCCGGCACGATTTCAGTATATGAGTTAACAACACCGATAAATGGTTTTTTGAGGTCTTCCGGCTTTACTCCGACGGCACGCAGCAGTGATCTGTGAGGTGCCCTCTCGATACCAGCCTTTACTGCTTCGCTTTTCATACAATGCCCCCGAAAAATAATAATCCGTTCCATCTCCGGAACGGACAAGCCTCCAAGTTCTAACTTGTGAAGTTTTAAGATAACACAGGCATGACTGAGGTGTCAAGAAAAAATGCACCCGTTTTTTGATACAATGACAGACAGTTTGTTATCGGAGTTGTTGGAATGTCTATAAGCGTACTGTCCGAAAAAGCGAGAGTGCCTGACGGCGCCATGGTGGCTGCTGTTGTTGGCGATACATATATCCTGTGGAATAAACTGGTAAACCATATTAAAGAGAAATACCCAAACGTTACAGAGGAATGGAAATATTACGGCAAGGCATTTGGGTGGACATTTAAGGTCATAAGCAAGAAACGCAATTTATTGTTTCTTGTGCCTTTGGACGGCTGTCTCAGGACAAGGATTGTTTTAGGTGAAAAGGCAGTCGCTTGTGCTGAGTCTGCAGATTTGCCGGATGAGCTCAAATTGACCATCTCTTACGCGACGCCTCATGTTGAGGGGCGCAGCATTGATTTAGGCATAAGCTGCCCGGAACAACTGGAAACTGTGAAAACCCTGCTAAAAATCAAATTTGAAAACTGATCTGTGAGAATAGGTACATTACAAAACTTATGTCGCTCACCTGCATTGCGGGTGGATTATTAGCTCTCTCGCTTCGCTCGTTCGACTGCTAAAGCCGTATAGCAAAAGCAGAGAGTTTCCAGCATCGGAAACTCTCTGCTTTGAGAAATGTATATTCACTCTTTTTGCTTGTGGGTATTGGAGAAATGCCAAATCAAAGTGGGTGTACTGACATCATGTTGCCTATGGCATAAACATCCTCTCTAGTTATAATCCCCGCATCGTAAGCCTCTTTTATAGTATAAAAATTGGAATTTTTATACGCATATAATGGTTTGTTGCTTGAGAAGACAATAGTGTACCCTGCAATTTCCACTGGGACATACGCCGGTTCATAAAGCATGTCTAGACCATTTATATAAACTATTTCGCAACCACCGAAATATCCAAAATAATGCGGAATAGACAATGCTTCCCATCCGTCATAACTTCCATATGTAAACATTTGAAAGTCTTTTTTTATTTGAACCCCAAGTTCATAAGTAAACCCCTCGTGTTCTGTCGTAGGCACAGGAAAGCTAGGATTTCCATTCGTATTATTACAAGATAGTAAACACAGTGCTAGTAGTAAGAATAAACTCAATGCCCCATATTTTCTTAGCATAACATCTCACCTCATGTGCTGCACTCGTTCGACTGGCTAAAGCCGTATAAAAGGTGAGGCTTTGCACCTCAAAGCCCCACCTTTTACATTAAGCCGGTGTTTTGGTGCCTCCTATTTAACTGGGAAGACAGGCGCGAGCCTTGCCTCAGATGCGCTCAGCACTTCAGCAAGCCCTATTTTCTCCTCGCCGAACTGAATGGCGCTTTCGTCTGTTGTATGTCCGATTACGCAAACTAGGGCAGGATCAAGCTCGACGCCGTCTTTAATTTCAAAGATCAGGCTGCCGTAGCACTTATTATTCAAAATGTCTTGGGACACCACGTCACTGAATTTGAATCCTAAGTCATTTCCAAGAACACCGCTTACAACCTCTCCGATAATGCCACCTGCCCCGATTGCACGGGCGGAGATTATGTTTCCGGCGTTTCTCTGCGTTATGAAATAATCCAACAGCGCTTTTATGCTTTCCAGCCCAAGTGGCAGCCCGTCTGCTTTTGTGGCAAAAATGACGCCGACAGCGGAGCCGGATTTTTGGAAAGCCTGAGACTTGACATTTTTCACGTTGCCTTCTGCCATGGCAAAACTTACCAAAGTGGGTGGAACGTCAATATCCTTGTAGCTACCTGACATGCTGTCTTTTCCGCCGACAGCGGGGCGTCCGAATGCGGCAGAAATATAGTTTGCACCAAGGAGTGCGGCAAAAGGTGCCCCCAGTTTTTCCGGTGTTATTGGGCTGGCATAGTATTCCTGATCGGTGAAAAGAATATCTTTGTAGTCGCCTCCAAGTGCCAGAACCCTTGCTATGCTATCAAGTCTGGCGGCCTGCCCTCCGTAGAATGTCGACCATTTGGCAACATACGGGTCATAACCGTATGCCGCAATCGTTACCACTGAATCGTTGCCGTCAACTGGTACGAGACACACAGTGCCTTGGGTTTTTGTTTTGCCTCTTTTACCATCGTATGGACGCAACACGGTATTCTTATCAACCTGATCGAACATTTGCGCCAGCCCCTGCTGACTGCAGTTCTCAAGGCTGGTCATTGTGTCAAATAGCATGTCGCGGAATGAAGTGAATTTTTTACCTGAAAACGGGTTGAGCGCCGTATCAGGCTGCTTGAAATAAACCTTTCTTGCATCAGGTAGAAATGGAGTTTTCAGAAATTCCCGCTTCAAACTTACGACTTTTTCACCCTTGAAATACATATTGAGAAAGCCTGAGTCGCTAACATCGGCAATGTGGCTAACCTCAAGCCCGTACTTGTCGCAGAGTGCCACAACTTTTGCATGGTCTGCCATGCCTGTTACAATCGCCATGCGTTCCTGTGATTCCGAGATGGCAATTTCAAGTGCGCTCATATCCTCCTGACCTTCCTTGAGCGGCACGCGGTCTAAATAAATATCAAGGCTGCCTGCTATTTCGCCTACTGCCACGCTGACACCGCCGGCACCAAAGTCGTTGCTCTTTTTAACAATTGTTAAAAACTCAGGGTCGCAGTAAAGCTTTATTATTTGACGTTCAATTTCCGGAACGCCTGCGGGAACCTGTGATATGTTATCGCTTAGGGATTTTTCGTCCTGATTCTGTGATGAGCCTGTTGCACCGCCTATTCCGTCGCGTCCGGTGCGTCCGCCAATCAGAAATACCTGATCTCCGGTGATGGGGTCCTCAATCCGTGCCAGACTTTCATCTACGACGCTTGCACCCCAGCCAAGTTCCATGCGTTTTGCAACGTAATCCGGATGATATATCTCATGAATATAACCCGTTGTAAGGCCAAGACCTGTGGCATAATACGAAAAGCCTGCCGCGGCCTCTGTGGTGATTTGCCTCTGAGGCAGCTTGCCCGGCATGGTGTACTCATTCGTAGGGTCGGCAGCACCTGTTATGCGCATGCCCTGATAAGGACACCCGCGGGATGCCAGAAGGTCCCTTTGCAAGCCACCGGTGCAGGTCGCTCCGCCGTCATAAGGCCCGATTTCCGTTGGTGCATTATGTGTTTCGTTTTTGAAGGAAATGCGATATGCTTTGCCGTTAATCATCATGCGCCGTGTGGCCGCATTTTCCTCAATTTTGTCGTCTATAAGATTAGGTATTGTACCTTTTTTCTTCTGTTCTTTCATGCTTATAGTCACAAGGTCCATAAGCGTAATCGGTTTATTCGAAATATTTTCGCCGTGAACGAACTGGCGTTGGCTTTGATATGTTTTTAGCGCGTCTTGAATGAAGTCCGGACTGTTTTCAAGGTCAAGAGGTGTGTTGAAAGTGATATGGCGGCAGTGGTCACTCCAGTACACGTCAACGATTGCTTTCTCCGTGGCGTTAAGACTTTCAAGTGTCTGGGGCGTTTTTCCCATAAAATTTCCTCTCCTAGCACAAAGCTATTTATGACCTACCCTAAATATTTGGCAGACATTCTATTATATTTCAAAAATATGGCATTTTTCCAATAGTTTTAAGTAACCGCAGATTAAAGCAGTCAAAAGCCACACCGCAGTTGCTGAGTTATCCAAAAACTCATTCCAACCACATTTGAGAGCCATTATACCCCGGAATGCCTTGCTTTTCTTATCTTTTG
>WRHS01000059.1 GCA_009783135.1 Dehalococcoidia bacterium | reverse complement strand
AAACCTGTGGCCTGCGGTACTATTTATTCAGAGCATAATACCGGTGCTTAACGGGCAGTGGAAAGGGCGCGCCGGTATAGCGCAGGCGTGCAAAAAGGGCTTTAAAGCATTGTTGCTTACGCCGGTTACTCTGGCGGCTACGTTGTTGCTGAGTGCGTGGCTCAATATTTAGTTTTCAGACTGTACGGCGGCTCTCCGTAATTACGCGCGCTTATAAGTCTGTCCCTGCTTTTTCCGACTCTCTTTTTTGATAGCCAGCGCCGCTCCAATGAAACCAAGTATGAGATTTGCCGATAAACATTTATCTATTCGTCGTCATCATCTTTCGGGTCAAGGTAATACTCTGTCTGCCGTTCCATAGCTTTTGATACGCAGGGTATTCCAAGGTATCACTATTGCGGAAGGCCTTGTTTGTATGGAGGCTCGGTGTTCTGGCGTAGTGCCACAAGATACTTGTAAATATCCTCGCCGCTACGGTATTTGCTGCGGTCATATTTATCATAATGCACGATATCAGACAGAGGGCGTCGATATGAAGGACTAGGCTGATAAGCCGTGTATCCTATGGCAGCTATGGTTTGCACTTCTAGGATTTCCGGCACGTCCAGAATGCGTTTGAGTGCTTGTCCCCAAGGACGATTGACGCTGATCCACTCCGAATTCAGCCCGGCTGCGGCAGCTGCCAAATGCAGCATTTGTGTGGCGTTTGCCATGTTCTTAAGGTAAATGGCATCGGCAGCACCTTCCGTGACCAAGAAATTAGCACCTAGTACGGTGGCTTGGTACGTGCGGCGGTCACCTACCAACACAATCATTACAGGAGCATCCTGAAATTGTGGTGTGGTTAGAGGTGTGCGTAAATGGTGGTGGCGTATCTCAGGTAAGCGCATTTGTTCAATGAAGTAAGCTTCTTGATTTGGAGCAAGCCATGAATCTGCGATGTTGGCACGAGTGGTAGCGTCCTGCACTACAATGAATTCCCAAGGCTGCGCATTAGCACCCGACATGGCCCAGCGTCCGGCCTCCAGTACTTTCTCTATCAACTCGGGCGGTATCGCATCAGGTTTGAAACGGCGTACACTACGGCGGGTTTGTGCAAGATGCAAAAATTCATCAATACTCAATAGGACACTCCTTTTCTGGCATGTAGCCTTGCTGATATGGTTTTTCCGTGGTGCTGCGCAAGCTATGGATGAACTTCTGTATTGCCTCAGCAGAACGCAGTTTTGCACGGTCGTATTTGTCATAATGTGTTATCTCAGCAAGTGGACGACGGTAGGCGTATTTTGGGGTGTAAGCGGGGTAACCCAATGCTACCAAAGTGTGCAACTCAAGTATGTTTGGTATATCCAGTATGCGTTTGATTTCGTCTGCCCACATACGTGTGACGCTAATCCACATAGCTCCAAGACCTGCAGCTGCGGATGCTAATTGCAGGTTGTGTGTGGCGTTAGCAATGTTTTTCAAATAGATGGCATCGGATGCACCTTCTGTCATGAGAAAGCTGGCTCCCATTACGCTAGCCTGATAAGTACGGCGGTCACCAAGAACAACGATGATGACAGGCGCATCTTTGAAAACGGCAGTAGTGGCAAATTCTCGCAGCGGCGGCAACCTTAATTCTGCCACACGCATTTGCTCAAAGGCATACATCTCCTTATGTGGCTCAAACCATGACTGTGCCAGTTCAGCGCGCGTAGTAGCATCACGCACAACTACGAACTCCCAAGGCTGTGCATTAGCACCTGACATGGCCCAACGTCCGGTCTCCAATACCTTATCCAGCAACTCAGACGGCACTGAGTCTGGTTTAAATCGACGTACGCTACGACGCGCTTGTGATAGTGCCAAGAAATCGTCTATATGCATTTTAGCTACCCTGTTTGTTATAGCGATCGTAAGAGGCTTTGGTTGATTGCCGAAGTTCTAGTACGAATTGCTGGATATCCTCTGCCGAGCGGTATTTATCCATTTCATAGTGGTTATGATGCATGATTTGAACCAGTGGTCTGCGATGCCTTATCGTTGGATGAGTGTCTGGGTACCCTACTGCCACCAGCGAATGTACGTCCAGTATATCCGGAATTCCCAAAATCTGTTTCAGCATTTCGCCCCAAATGCGGTTGGCGCTAACCCACTGAGTGGCGAGACCAAGCGTTTCTGCTGCCAAATGTAGATTTTGTGTTGCATTACCAACGTTTTTCAGGTAAGTGGCATCTGTGCCGCCTTCGCCCCATAGATAATTCGCTGCAAGCACGGTTGCCTGATAAGTGCGGCGGTCGCCAAGTACGATGATAAATACATTTGCATCCTTGAACCCCGGGGATACTTCAAGGTTGTAAAAGTTGGGATGACGCAACTTAGGTACGCGGGTTTTCTCAATATCAAATGTCTCCTTACGCGCTTCCGGCCATGACGCTATGATGCGTGCTTTTACTGCGACATCGTCAACCACGACGAATTCCCATGGCTGTGCATTAGCGCCTGACATGGCCCAGCGCGCGGCCTCAATCATTTTTTGGATGTCTTCCATCGCAACGGGATCAGACTTGAATTTGCGTGTGCTGTGGCGGTTGTGTACAAGTTCCAGAAAATCATCTATTTTCATGGGTCTAATGCATCCTTATGATCGGAAATTGCTCTGGACGACCGGATAGCTACACATTCTAGCACTACAGGCTGGTTCATACATGGGTCCCTAGGGCTCATGACTGTTGTGTTTGAGCATGTTATAGTGGCGGCGCTTGGCGGGTGCTAATGCGCAAAGGCGTATGATGGCGAAACCGGAGGTAATTTGAATAGGGAGAGTAGATTTGAAAATCAATAAGTGGATGGCTTTAATTCCCATGATGCTTTGTCTGTGCGTGCTGGCAATGCCGCTATTGTCGTGCAGCAAATCTGACAAAACAGTAATTCAGATGGCTGGTGCCGATTCGTTTAATACGTGGCTTGCCACTTATGCCATACGTGAAGGAATAATAACTTCACCAGATGTTGATTTGAGGATTACGCTGGCGGATACCCGTACCTATGAAACCGCATTGATGAATGGTCATTACAATATGGGCACTTTGTCGAATGCAAGACTGGCAACTGTGCCGGACAATAATATTCCACTGGTGGCAATCAGTACTTTTGTGGTTCATTCAGGTGCGCTTGAGCGCAATGGTGTTAACTTCGTACTGACCAAGGCTGGTAGTACCATCAATACACCGGCTGATTTGAAAGGGAAGAGAGTGGCGGTTGGAAATATTAGTAGCAGCAGTACGTCTTCACTAATCGCTTTGCTTAAGATGAATTTTGACCTTGATGCAAAAGAGCAGGAGAAGATTACTAATGCGGCAAATCAGGTTACGCTGATACAGGCTCAGGGAGACCTCGCGGAATTGGTTCAACTTGGAACATATGACGCCGCATTAATTGGGCAAAATGATGGTCCCAAAGCATCAAAGAACCCCAATCTGAAAGTTGTCATGAGTATTGACCAGCTATTTTTTGAGAAATATGGTGTGCCTTATATTACATCCACACTGGTGGTAGATAAGAATTTTCAAAATGATAATCCGCATGCCGTTGTGGCTGCCTACGAACTGCTTATAGAGTCCCATGCCTACGGCGAGGAACATATCAATGAGTTGGCTGCTTTATATGCCAATGAGTATGCCAAAGGAACGGACGCAGACTTCTATAAGATGATTTATAACGAACACTCCGGGGTCCATATTGCCGCAATTGATGGCAAGGCAAAAGAGGTGATTATGGCCGGTTTTGAATTCGCTGTAATTGCCGGTGAAAGTAGCGCAATGCCTGACCCTGAGGTTATTTTCGGTTCTCCGTATCTTAATTAGTGAAGTCAGGGTGGAGGAGGTGGTATCCTTTCCGCCATCCTGACTTGCGCACTCCTTTTAAGTTATATTTTGGGTGTTTTGGAAATGAGCCAAGGGATTAGTTGTAATAATAATGCGTAAAATCTGGGCGCTACTGGCTATAGTTGCTTTTATTTTGATATGGTGGTGGCTGTCTGCCTCAGCAGTGTCCTCGTTTTTGCCAAATCCATTGCAGTCAGTTCAAGCCCTTTTTAGACGCTTAAGTGCGCCAAGAGGGATGAGCCATGTTTGGCTATCTCTTTATCGCGTTTGCGTAGGCACGTTTTTGGGTGCTGTTATTGGTACGGTATTAGGCATCGCAACGCGCTACGTCAAAGCGATTGAGGTGGTTGTGCGCTCTGTAATTTATCCTCTGTTGCAGTCTGTCCCGACAATTTGTTGGGCAATGGTGTTTATAATATGGTTTGGGCTGAATGGAGTCGCGCCGATTCTTTCTGTGATGGTGGCAGCGGCTCCCTTTTTTATAATCAATACATGGGAAGGCATGAAAGAACTGGATGCCAATCTCATTGAAATGGCCTCCTCATTTACACGAAGCCGCTTTAGAGTATTGGGAAAGGTTGTCCTGCCAATGCTTTATCCATATCTCTTCGCCGCCACAAAAAGCGGCTTTATGATTGCATGGAAGATTATTATCCCAGCAGAAATATTTGGTTCCACTGCTGGTATGGGTTATAGGGTACACTATGCATTTAGTAATCACATGATTGAGGATGTGTTCGGCTGGACTTTGGCGTTTGCCGCAATTTTGATTTTCTTTGATTATGGCGTTTTCAACTTAATTGATAGGAAGTTTGTGCGTAAATGGAAGCCGCAGGAATCAAAACAATCGTAGTAAGTGACCTGTGCAAGAGATTTGGTTGGCTGGAAGTGCTTTCAGACATCAATTTTGATGTGAAGCAGGGAGAGTTGGTATGTATTCTTGGACCGTCAGGCTGCGGTAAAACCACTATACTGCGCATTATTGCAGGGCTGGTGCCGCATTATTATGGCTCAGTGCTATTAGAAGGCGAAGATATACGCATAAATCGTGATTCGCTACATAATACTGCCATTGTATTCCAAGAGCCACGCCTGTTGCCTTGGCGCACCGTTTGGCAGAACATACGCCTGTCGCTGGAACTTCGCAATAAGAAGATGGAGGCAGACGACGAACAGTTGGTTGAGCATGCGCTGGCGCTTGTAGGTCTGTCTGAATTTGCAAAGTCATTTCCGCATCAGCTGAGTGGAGGAATGAAACAGCGTGTGGCACTTGCAAGGGCGCTGGTTACTCAACCGCAGATGCTTTTTATGGATGAGCCATTAACGGGGTTGGACCTGCGTAATCGTGAAGAGTTGCAGGATGAAATTCTTCGCATTTGGAACGAAAAAAAGGTATCGCTACTACTGGTAACGCATGACCCTGCTGAGGCTATCTACATGGCTGACCGCATTATCGTATTGTCCGGTCGTCCGTCAAGCATACGTGACATAATCTCTGTGTCTATCCCGCGTCCGCGCCCGCGTGATGCGGCGGAAACCCTGGCGCTGGAACAGTATATCCGCAGTCTGTTCGGCGATGATTAAGGCATAATGGGCTTACGGCTTTTTCTGTGCCGATAGTCCTGTTCATTTGCCTGAAGTGATGCGAAAGTTTAATATTAGACAAGTCAATTTCAATGTCGGGAAAGCATAAAACACTATGCCCATAAGAACCAGATTGCAGATAGCCTTAATTGCCGGCGCCGGCATGATACTGTTGAATTTGCTGGCGGAATGGCTGCTAAACCGCGAGCTGGTAAGGACGGATTTTTTGATTTCCGCGCCGGCCGGAGTTTTTGTTATGCTGATAGTGTTTCTACTGTTGAGACACCTGCCAGATAGATACAGAAAAAATAATTGACAAATAATCATTGAAAACTAGTATAATTACAATACAAGATATAGATGGTCAACGTTTCTGGTGTGGCCAACTTTAGCACAAGGAGAGAACATGTCGATTTCAGGATGGTGTTTCACTCTCGGAGCATTGTTTGTGCTGATTGGAATAGGCTTCTTTGTATGGGGCAAGAAAGAGGCGCGCGACTATGAACTTTATCTGGTGTCGTGTCGTGACCTGCGTGAATTCATGGAGCGTACCCCTGAACGCCCCGAGCCCGGAGCACTCAAACATGGCGGAATCATAGGTGTGGTGCTGGGTATTTGGCTGTTGCTTGCCGGTTTATTATTTCTATAATGCACTCAAAAGCGAAGATGTTACTTGCCGGCTATAAGGCATAGGTAGCCTGCGGAGAATCTCTCTTTTTGTGGGCTCTGCGCCTTGTCAAAATTGTTGAGGAGGTAGCCGAATGCAAAGAACTCGTGCATATTGTCGTTGGCAAAGAACGCGTACCATCAGAAAGAAGTTGTCCTTACTCAAGCGCATGGGAGGAGATGGACTGATTCAGGGTTGGGTGCGCGGAAAACCGGGCAGGCTGGCTAAAGGGAAAATTCACTGCTTATGTTACCTGTGCAGAACAAAGTCATACGAGCAAATCTCCCATCAAAGCGCAAAACAAAATGAAACTGCAACGCAGCAAATGGTTAGCTATTAGTCCGCGTTTGTTTTGAACTATCCCATTGCAATAAGCCGATATGGTTGAGCACCGAGCCTGCGGTGAGGGCGGATATCATTT
>WRHS01000058.1 GCA_009783135.1 Dehalococcoidia bacterium | reverse complement strand
CGATACCATTGCAACAAGCCGATACGGTTGAGTACAGAACTCACGGTTTGGCGGCAAGCTGTTTTATTCCGTTCCGATAGCCTTTTTCTCAAGCTTGTTTTGGATGCCATTCAGCTTGTAGTAAATGCCTTTGCGTGTCATCAACTCGTCATGCGTGCCGCTTTCGGCAATGCGATGCCCGTCTAATACAACTATTTTGTCCGCTTTGCGTATAGTGGACAGTCTATGGGCAATTATTATGGTGGTTCGCCCGCGCATCAGCCGTTCCAGTGCCTGTTGTATTAGGAATTCGGTTTCCGTGTCAACGGATGAGGTGGCCTCGTCCAGAATCAGCAGAGGGGCATCTTTCAGTATGGCACGGGCAATGGAAATGCGTTGCTTCTGCCCGCCGGATAATTTGATGCCGCGCTCACCTATGAGTGTGTTATAGCCATCCGGCATGGTGCTGACGAAATCGTGTACATTGGCTATGCGGGCTGCGGCTTCCATCTGTTCATCACTGGCATGCGGGTTGCCGAATAAAATGTTCTCGCGCACGTTGCCGTGGAATAAAAATACGTCCTGAAGCACAATGCTTATCTGCTGGCGCAGGCTTTCCAACGTGACGTTGCGGATGTCACAACCGTCCAGAGTAATACAACCGCTTTTAATGTCATAGAAACGCGGTATAAGGCTTACCAGTGTGGATTTGCCAACTCCGGAAGGACCAACCAGCGCAACCACACTGCGTGCCGGAATTTCCAAGTTGATGTGCTCAAGCACCGGCTGCCCTGCCTGATACTCAAAGCCAACATCTTGGAATTGTAAAGCACCGGTGGCTTTGGTCAGCTTAATGGCATCCGGCTGGTCGTGTATTTCGGGCTCTTCCTCCACCAGTTCTGCGACGCGGTCGGCTGAGGCAAGCGCACGCTGCACGTGCTCCCAGGATACTGACATGGTACGTACCGGCTGGTAAAGCATGTCAAGATATAGGAAAAAGGCTACCAGTTCGGGTACGGTGAGCACCTGATTGAATGCCAGCCTGCCGCCGAAATAAATCACAATCAATGTGCCCAAAGCGGATGCGAACTCCACCAATGGGTCAAAAGCCGACATAAGTTTAATGGCTTTAAGCGACAGGGAGCGATGGCGCTCTATGCTTTCGTTGAAGTGCTGGCTTTCCTCTGCCTCACGGGTGAAAGCCTTGATGTCACGTATGCCAGAAAGATTGTCATTTAGTATGGCGTTGATGTTGCCCAGTTCCTTCTGACGTTCGCGGAATGCCGGGCGTACGTAGCGCGCGAAACCGCGCATAGCCAGCACAACAAGCGGAATGGGAATCAGACTGAGCAGCGCCAAGCGCCAGTTGAGCAAAAATAGCACCAACAACACACCAACCAGTGTGATAAAACTAACCAGAACGTCCGGTATGGCATGGGCGATAAGATCCTCAAACTGACCGATGTCGTCTATGACCCGCGTCATAAGCTGACCGGTTTGTTTGTTTTCATAAAAACGCAGTGAAAAGCGCTGCATGCGCTCATAGATATACTTGCGCGTATCAGCCACCACACCCCAACCTGCAATATGGGAGTAATAGCTTTTGACAAAGCTAAGACCGGCGCGGATGATGAAAATTACCAGCGCCAGTAGCGCCAGTTGTGAAATGATGCGCAGCGTATCTGCCGACGCGCCATCGTCATTGAGTATGCCAAGCAGGTTTTTTATTATCCATGGTATGAGTAGCTGTACTCCTACCAGCAGCATCATGGCGAGAACAGTGATGCCTAAAATGCGCGTATAGCGGCGGGCATAACCCAAAACAAGCTTAATAGGTTTCAAAGGCACTTTCTCCAAAGGGAATGTGTCACTGGCTAATACTTAATCCTATGCTGGCATAATGCCTTTGTCAAACATGCTGGTTGAATGTGGGATTTCTCATATTTTTACTGAGAAAGCTTATGTAGAATTCCGGATCCGCAAAACCTGAGCATATTTGAAAAGAATAAAGTTATCCAATATTTCCTCAAATTAGCATATCTGCCTATTGACAAGCACATATGCCTGTGTAATAATCCCGGCAGGTAGAAAGTTTGGTGCACCCAACCTGTGAGTAAAGAACTTCAAAATCTGGTGTTCACGGCCATGGATGACAGACTGTAGCCGAGTTTATTAAATGGAGGTCATCCGTGAGCTATCAGGATAGAACTCTCTCATGCGTAGATTGTGGCATTGATTTCACATTCTCTGCAACTGAGCAGGAATTCTACGCAAAGAAGGGTTTCACCAATGATCCCAAGCGCTGTCCGACCTGTCGTGCTGCCAAAAAGCAACAGATGGGTGGGCGTGAGCATGGTGGTCAAAGGCAGATGTTTCAGACAGTCTGCGCAGCTTGTGGTATAGATACTCAGGTACCGTTCGAGCCTCGCAACGGTCGCCCTGTGTATTGCAGCGATTGCTATACCAAGAACAAAGACTAAAGAACTCAACATCGTAAACCTAAAAACAGGCCGGAATCCCCGGCCTGTTTTGTTGTATGCAGACATCTTTTGAAAGCGTATTTTATTCCACGTGAATGCCATTGAAAGCAAATGTTCAAAATATCTGAACAACTTCTTGAAACGCAGTTTGAACCAGATGAGACACCAACTCCATCAGAACCGGAATTAGCATAGGAGGAAGTCATTGTTTCTGGCATGATTCCATACTGAACTATGACGATATGGATGGCTCTGACGCTTTAGCTTAAAGACAAAGGCTATTAAGTCTTACAAGTATTTTTGCTCAAACTCGCTAACAGTCATAATCTCAGGTCGTTCCAAGCCAAGATTGTCAAAGTCATTGTCCCCGGTAATAAACACGTCCGCCTGTGCTGCGATGGCCGAAACCAAAATCGGATAGTCTTTCTTATCACGCATTTTCGAGAAAAGGTCATCGTCAATCACCGCAGGAGTATGAATGACTTCGTAATTCAACTGCTTCAAGAAACGCTCTACTGCCGGCATCTTGTCAGGGAATTTCCTTGCAATTACCATTTTCAACTCATCCAAAATCTGCGTTGAGAGAACAATGGTGTATTCATCGGCAATACGGATTGTAAGATTTGAAGTGCGTTTCCCCGCAAATAATACGGCAGATATCAGGATATTCGTGTCAAACATTACCCTCAAGGCGTTTCTCCCACATTTCATTGCGCATCTCATTCACAAAATCAACGACATCCTGCTCTGAGTTAAGTCCTGCTTTTTCTGCTTGCCCTGCCATTTCATGTTGAAATCCCTCAAACGCAAGGCGATTAGAGTTTCTTAAAAAAATTTCACCGCTCTTTTCCATAAAAACAACTCTATCACCGCTTCTGAGGTTCATTTTTCTGCGTATTTCAACTGGAATCGTAACCTGACCTTTAACTGATACTTTTGTAACATCCAGCATGGTTGCCCTCCTCTTCCAAGTAATGAAAGTATTACATTCTTTACCATATTGTATGATAACTCGCAGAGAATTTCAACAATGGCACTCGACTGGGAGGCTTTTTCTATTTCTATGGTTCTAACACAAAAAAATAAATAAACGGATGTATTGACACAATGGAATTTTTCAATTCATCAGTAAGCATACTTCAAACACGGATTGTAGCGCTTGGTGCTGATCAGATTGACGGGCTTGTGGTTTGCCGTTCTACTCTTTTCTGTCTAGCCGGTACATATCGCTATAAGCTTGTTCGCAGCCCAGCGTGTTTTGTTGCATCAGTGTTTTCAGTTCTGTCATGCGCGTGGCGAAAGCTGTATTGTCTTTCTTTTCAACCAAGTCGGCCCATTCTTTGGCGCGCTTGACGAAGTCTTTCTCAAGAGAGGGTAATTCCGGCAGGTGTGATTGTATTGCGGCATAAAGTGCAGGGTCTTCACTGAGCACGCTGCCAATTAACGTCATCAAAACACGGAATGTGACACTGCTGGTTGATTCCACGCGCTCCAACTCAGGTTGGTGCAACAGGGTATCCCCTGACACAATGGCGATGAAATGCGACAGCCCAAGTACCATCCCCATCAAGCGGTCATGCCAGGCGGGCGTCATAATTTCTACATGTGCTCCCCGTGCTTCCGCCCATGTTCGCACGCTGGCAGCAAAAATCTGCTCATCCTCTGTGGTCGGAGTGAGTACAACGTTTTGTTTGGCTAAACTATGCGCGCCAGGCCCAAATATGGGATGTGCTCCCAGCACCAAACACTCCGGCAAATACTTATGCATTACGTCTACCGGCATCATTTTTACCGATGTGATGTCGATCACTTTTTGCCCTGCTTTGAGTTTTTTACTCAGTTCCCTGAGGATATCCTCAAATGCCGAAATCGGCACGGCTAATATCACAAAATCGGTCTTGGCGGCAATCCCTATATCTGTGGTGCCCACTGTTTTCAACTCGCTTGAGGCAGCGGATAGCCGCATGGCGTGGCTGTCAATTAATACGACATTTATGTTTTCGGCAAGCAGTTGACGCGCAACCCACATGCCCATCTTGCCCGCCCCGCCTATTACCGCGATGTTCACTGGTGTTCCCCGTAAGACGTGCGCGGATATGAGCCGAGCACCTTTATAAACAAGGCATGCTCCTCAAGTGCGGACAACATCTCGGATATGTTTTTATCCAAACGATGACCATCAAAGTCAAGGTAGAAATTATACTCCCAAGGCTTGTGGCGCGTTGGGCGTGACTCCACTTTACTCAGATTTATATTCCGCTCAGACAGTTCTTTTAAGAAAGCATAAAGCGCCCCGGGGCGGTCTTTAACTGAGAAGACCAGAGATGTTTTATCGCAGCCGGTTGGCTGAGCATCCTGTGACGAGAGAATGAAGAAGCGTGTGTAATTGTATGGAGCATCTTCAATGCCGCTGGCAAGAATGTGCATGTCGTAAATGGCGGCAGAGCGTGCGCTGGCCACGGCTGCGGCATCAGACAAATTCTCTTCCTTGAGCATTTTTACTGCACCTGCTGTGTCATAAGATGGAATAATCCGGTATCCGAGGTGTTTCAAAAAGCTTTGACATTGCCCCAATGCCTGCGGGTGCGAGTAGACACGCTTGATTGCATCAAGTGTGGTCTGCGGTGCGGCGATGAGGCAATGGGATACCCTCAGCATATATTCGCCGCATACACGCAGCGGTGATTCCAGCAGCAAATCATATGTTTTGGATATGCTGCCTTCCAGGGAGTTTTCCACAGGCACTGCGGCATGGGTTGCCCCAGCGCATTCTACGGCAGCGAAGGCATTTTCCAGTTTTTCACAAGGGAGTGTCTGCGCGGTCTGTCCGAAATACTCAAGCGCTGCTTGCTGGCTGTATGCTCCCATTTCGCCTTGGAATGCCACCGTCAGCCCTTGTACGTTTTTTGAGGCGGAGATGATGCGGTGATATATGCTCTCAACGACGGCGGCATCAAGTCCCGCCTCGCAGGCCATTTGACGTACGCGTGACATAACGGCGGCTTCACGTGTGCTGTCTGTAATTGCCTGTCCGCTGCGTTTTTTCTCTTCGCCGATTGCGGCTGAAAGCTGTTGTCTTTCTGACAGCAGTTTTAAGATGTGCGCGTCTACGCCATCAATCTGGTTGCGCAAATTTTCTAAACTCATACTCAAATTACTCTCGATAATTTGCCTGAGCGCAGTGCCAAATCGCACAATACCACGGCCATAGCGCTCTCGGCCACCACAACGGCACGGGGCACGATGCATGGGTCGTGACGCCCGTCTACATTGATTTCACTTATGCTCAGTGTGCGTATATCCACGCTACGCTGCGTTTGCGCAATAGACGGCGTGGGCTTGACGGCGAGTCTGGCTACTATTGGCATACCGGTTGTTATGCCGCCCAGCGCACCGCCTGCGCGGTTGCTGGTGCTGAGTACTTTGTCTTCACGTACGGTTAAGGGGTCATTGTTTTCGGAGCCTCTGAGTTGTGCCACACTGAAACCAGCCCCGAACTCAACTCCCTTGATGGCGGGTATAGTGAAAAATGCCTTGGATAATTCGCCTTCCAATGTGTCGAAAACAGGCTCCCCAAGTCCTGCCGGAACCCCCAATGCTATGACCTCAATTACACCGCCCAGGCTGTCGCTTGCCTCCTGCGCTCTGGTTATGGCTTGTTGCATCACCTCTGCCGTTTGCATATTGGAGCAATGCACGGAATTGGCCGGAGCATTTTTGCGTATTTCATCGTAGTCGCGCGCGATGGCACGGATGTTGCCGATTTCGGTGGTATGCGAGAGTATTTCTATGCCAAGTGTCGCCAGCAGTTTTTTTGCCACAGTTCCGGCCATCACCATGCCGGCGGTGATACGTCCGGACGAGCGGCCTCCACCGCGATAGTCGGCATAGCCTCCGTATTTGACATAATTGGTGTAGTCGGCATGTCCCGGACGCGGTGTGAAGCGCAATGTTTCATAAGCACTTGAGTCCTGGTCTTTGTTTTGCACCAGCATACATAGCGGCGCGCCGGTGGTTTTTCCGTTAAACACCCCGGATAGTATGATCGCTTCGTCGGCCTCTTTGCGCGGTGACGACGTATCTGCGGTGCCGGGCTTGCGCCTGTCTAGGTCTGTTTGCAGGTCGGCTTCCGCCAGTGTCAGCCCTG
>WRHS01000057.1 GCA_009783135.1 Dehalococcoidia bacterium | reverse complement strand
CAAAACCACTGATTTTAGAGGTGTTCAAATTGTTACCATAGGCTTTACGAATGGAAACGGCTATGGGATGGTTGGAGTGTGCTTCGGCATGAGCTGCTATCTGCAGTAATTCAGTATTGTTGTAATCACCATGAGGTTGAATTTTTGTAACTTCAAATACCCCTTTGGTAAGAGTGCCTGTTTTGTCAAAAACCATAGTGTTTATTTTTACCAAGGCCTCAAGGTAATTACTTCCTTTAACGAGTACTCCGACACGTGAAGCTGCGCCGATACCGCCGAAGAAGCCCAATGGAATAGATAGAACCAATGCGCAAGGACATGAAACAACAAGGAACACCAACGCTCTGTAAATCCAGTCAGCAAAAGGTTGGTTAAAAAGCAATGGAGGAATTAAGGCAATTATTAGAGCTATCATGGTTACAACAGGGGTATAATATCTGGCGAAGGAAGTGATAAAGTTTTCTGTAGGCGCTTTTTTTGCGCTGGCATTTTGCATCATGTTCAATATTTTTGCCACGGTGGATTGTCCAAACTCTTTTGACACAAGAACGGTGAGTGCGCCATTCCTGTTTATAAATCCTGCGAGAACATCGTTTCCCGGCAGGACCTCACGTGGCACCGATTCGCCGGTGAGAGCAGAGGTGTCCACCATGGATGTGCCTTCTACTACTATGCCGTCAAGAGGGACCTTCTCCCCTGGTCTTATAAGTATGGCCTCTCCAATTTTAACGCTGGTAGGCGATACGACTTTTATGCCATCGTTAATTACCAAGTTGGCAGTGTCTGGGCGTATGTCCATCAGTGCGGCGATTGATCGGCGGGAGCGACCTGCCGCTAGATTTTGTAACAGCATTCCCACCTGGAAAAACAGCATTACAGCTACACCCTCGTCAAAGTATCCGATGGCGAATGCTCCCAGAGTGGCGACACTCATTAGGAAATTCTCGTCGAAGATACGACCTTTCAGGATATTGCGGCCCGCGCTTAGGAGAATACCTCCGCCCGATAGCAGATAGCTGATTATGTACAAAGGGATTGTTATATAAGGTGATATGTTGAAATGACCAAGGGTAATTGCTGCACCAAAAAACACGCCCGAAAGACCCAACCGGATTACTTTGTTACGGATGAAATTATTGTTGATGTCGTGGTTGCCTTTTTTGACAAATAATCCTTCAGGGTTTTCTAAAACATCAATAGCCACGACTCCGGGTTCAATTTCGTTGATGATAATTCTTGCCTGTTCCACAATCGTATCGGCTTTATCTGCAGCCAACTCCATGGTCAGCGTTTTGGATATGAATACAACGGAAATGTCGATAACTCCATCAAGTTTGCGGATTTCATCTTCCATTTTAGCTGCGCAGTTCGCGCAACCGAGGTTGGGCAGAGAATACTCTTTTTTTACGCTTACATCTGACATGTTTTCAGCCTATGGTTTCCTTCTGTGTGCGATGCCCCTATCTCAATGGTAGGCGTTAACCTGCTTATTACTCATCAGGTAATGGGCGGTATTTTCTTGTTTGTGTTTGGTTAGTATGCCAACAAGAATCAAATCGTATGATATAATCTTATATGCGCATTATCAAATTTAGTTGCAGTATATACACTAATTGCTTGTAAGTCAAAAATGCAAATTATGCATGCTGAAAACAGGTGGGTTGCACTGTTGTTTAATAGGGCTGTTATTTCAACAGCATCCGCCGTCGCTACATCCGCAGGAGGGTTCTTTCCCTGTGAACCAGCTTTTTATGACTGCGGATGCACAACCAACTCCGGCATTGACATGGATTGCTCTCGTTGGACAGTTTAGGGCGCATGCCCCGCACTCAATGCACAGGTCTTTTTCAACAATCCAGGCGGTATCTTCATTCATGGCAAACACGCCATGAGGGCAGACCTCTGTGCATCTTTCGCATCCGATACACTTTGAGGCATCGTATGAAAGTGTCGCAACATTTTTCAGGTATTTATGTTTCATCAATGCCTCCTGTTAGCCCGTGAAAGCCTTTATTAAGAGCAGTACTATGCCTAAGAGGAGTGATACGGCGATTAAAGGCATGGCTATTTTCATTTCCCTTAACACGCCAGAAGGGGAGGTGTACGTCGATGTTCCTGTAAAGTTCATTGCCAAAAATGCCGAATACGCAGGGAGTGCGAGCATATATCCTATTCCAAGAAGCCAATAAGAAGGACTAAACCAGCCATAGCACCAAACGATACAAGTGGTGCCGATTATTCCCAACAGCCAGCCTTTAAATGCGAAAGCCTTGCCGGGGACGAAAGGCAGCAACACGGGGGTTATCACCGTTCCGATTAACACGGCGGCGGCGTATGCCAATAAATCATTAACACCGAAAAGCCTTGATGCGAACAGATTAATCAGGAATAACGCTCCGAACACCACAAAAGAGGCTTTTACTGCCGCTGCAAGTTCTATTGGTGTTAGGATTAATCTGTTCAAAAGCGTAAATTTTACAGTCCGCATTTCCTTGGTGGCTGCATACCCAGACGCAATAAAGCCTTTTATATCATCTGATCTTATCGGTCCGAACGTAATACTAAAATCTGTGCGCAATGCCACCTCATGCGCGCTTACGCCGGATGCGCCGAGTTGAGGCAGAAGCAAATTTCTATGGGAAACGATTGCAGGAAGATCTACTGTGTTAATCCGGTCTATCAACTCACCGGTACCAAAAGTTCCTTTGCCTGCAGCACACCAAACATTGACCCCTTTGGTATCCAGTATTAGAAGCCAGCAGTCCAGTCCGGAGAGATTTTTGCGCAGCGTGTCGAAAGTTAATTTGTAGTTCGCGCTGACTAACACCGGAGAGGTGGCATTTGGGTTGCCCACTGTGTAGAGCCCCGGAGCAATAGTATAGCCCATGCGACCTATACCAAGGCGAACTTTTACTGTTCCCAGAATATCTTTGAGTGTAAGCGTTGTCGAAGCGCTTTGTACAATTGACTTATTCTGATTTGCGGGCGAACAGCAGCACCCCGTATTGCTCATAACGTCACCTCGCGTAAAATCCATATGGCTTTTACCGTGAACTTACTATTAAAATCTATCATTAATGCTCTTGCGCCGGAAGACGTGCTTCCAGCTACCTCCTTTTCGGCGCATTTCAAACAGGCGTGGTATGTAGTTTATGAATGGCATCAGTACAACAATGGTTGCGAAGATGACATAATATCCGTTGTGGTATATAAGCCACGAGACAAACGGAAAACTCACCATAGCCACTCCATAGCTAATGGTGGGCACACGTGTGATCGCCAGCAATATGACGAATACCCCGATAGCAATCGGCCAACCCCACGGAATAAAATATAACACAACACCTATGGCGGTAGCACCGCCCTTGCCCCCCTTGAACCTTAACCAAACCGGGTGGTTGTGTCCCAGTATAGCTATTATCCCTGCTGCCATTTCGATATAGAGCCACCAGTCAGGACGGACGTCGAGTGCGCGTCCCAGCAGGTGAGCCAAGGCTACGGCTGCCATGCCTTTGCCGATGTCACAGATAAGCACAATGACGCCGTAGAAAAAGCCCAAGTTGTAAATGCTGTTCATGGCCCCCATGTTGCGGCTTCCTACAGTACGGATGTCCATCCCGTGACGCAGGCGCCCCATGATATATGCGCTTGGCAGTGAGCCCAATAAATAGGCGGATAGTATGGCGATTGTGATAGCCAGCGGTTGGCTCATAGCTTGTTTACTCTCCTATGGCGAAATTAATATCTGCTGGAGTGAAGTCTAATATGTTCAATTGCAACCTATTTTCCCCATTCCATTCATCAATTTCGGGATTATATACCAAATCAATAGCCCCTTGCACTTCCCCGCTCCTGCCTCCCATGTTGAATGCCACAGCGTTCCAAATGCTGTCTCCGTGGCTTACCTTGAGACGCATGTGCGCGCCTCCGGTGCCCATATTGCGGAGATCGACTACGTTTACGCCCCGGCTGAGAAATACCGGTGTTGAGTTGCCCATGCCGAATGGTTCCAACCGTCGCAACTGATCAAAGCTGTCTTTGTTTATCTCCTGCAAACGTACTACAGCATCGATATCGATTTGCGGGCGCAAATCAAGTCCCTCAAGTTGCCGTGATGCAATTTCATGCAATCGTTCTTCAAAGCGCTGCAGGTTTTTTGATGATATGGCAAAACCCGCAGCTTGGGCATGGCCTCCAAAGCGCTCCAGCAGATCAGAGCACTCGGATATGGCAGCGGTGATGTTAAGCTCAGGGATACTGCGACAGCTGCCGTAGCACATATCCTGACCTGTCTGTACTACGATAGTCGGATGGTAGTATTCCTCACACAGCCTGCCTGCCACCAAGCCGATGATGCCTCTTGCGCCGCTGTCGTCATGGATAAAAAGGAGCGGGGTGATGTCGCGTGACGTGACCTGTTCGCGTGCGCGGCTTAGGGCGGCGCTGGTAAGGCGCTGGCGCTCGCTGTTTTGCTCTACCATACTTGCAGCAAGTTCACACGCTTTCTCGTATGAGTCTGTAACCAGCAGCTCATAGGCAGATATTGCATGTCCCAGCCGTCCGGCGGCATTGAGGCGCGGAGCCAGCCCGAATGAAATATCCTGCGCATCAATATTTTCCAGTTTAATGGAGGATAATGCCGCAAGCTCAAGCAGTCCGGGGCGTGAGGTGGTTTTTAGCCGCTCCAATCCCGCCTTGACCAAGTAGCGATTTTCGTCGGTCAGAGGCATGACGTCGGCTACTGTGCCGAGAGCCACCAGATCAAGAAATTGCTCTGCTTCGTTTTCCCTGCCCAGTCCGTGATATAGTGCCTGAAGCACTTTATATCCTACTCCGACGCCAGCCAACTCTTTAAAGGGATAGCACGAATCACGCCGTTTTGGGTCAACCAAAGCCACTGCATTTGGCATCTCATCCTGTGGCAGATGGTGGTCTGTGATTATCAAATCCATCTGTGATAATATGGAAATAGGTGCTTTTTGTGTCTGTATTATGCCGCTGATGCCGCAGTCTACGGTGATGACTAAGGTAACGCCTTGTTTTTTTAGTTCAGCCAAAGCAGTACTGTTTAGACCGTGCCCTTCGTGTAAGCGGTGCGGGATATACGGGATGACCCGTCCGCCAAGGTGCTCCAATCCTTTTACCATGACGGCTGTGGCGCTGATGCCGTCCACGTCGAAATCGCCATAGATGGCCATTTGCTCACCGCTCAGAATGGCTTGCTGTATGCGTGTTACGGCTTTGTCTATATCCTGCAGTTGCCAAGGGTCGCCGCAAAGGCGCTTATCCGCGCTGAAAAAAGCCTCTGCCTTTGCAGTTTGGTCTAATCCCCTGTTAAACAATAGCTGTGCCATCAGTGGCGTAAAGGACTCTCTAAGAGCATGCCCTTGTGGCAGTGGTGCTAAAATATTCCAGCGGCTACGGCTCAAGGACGTACCTCGTTAAAGCGCCCGATGATGAGCGTGGAATTGTGCCCCCCGAACCCGAAGGCATTGGAAAGGGCGAGATTAATTTCTTGATGACGTGCATGGTTGGGCACATAGTCCAGGTCACAATCCGGATCCGTATGATGTAGATTGATGGTAGCAGGAATAATCCTGTCCCTGATTGCCAGCGCACAAAAAGCTGCCTCTACAGCTCCTGCCGCACCCAAGAGATGTCCGGTCATGGACTTGGTGGAACTGATGGGGATTTTATATGCATGGGCACCAAAAACGCACTTTACAGCGTGCGTCTCTGTGGCATCATTGATCTGCGTTGATGTGCCGTGGGCGTTGATGTAGCCTATTCGCTCAGGTGCTAAGTTGGCGCGTGTGAGCGCGCGCTGCATGGAGTTTATGCTGCCTTCACCGCTCTCAATTGGCTTGGTTATGTGGTGAGCATCGGCACTGGCTCCGTACGATATTATCTCGGCTAGGATGCAGGCATCCCGTTTTTGAGCATGTTCTAAACTCTCCAACAACAACACTGCAGCACCCTCGCTCATGACAAAACCATCGCGCGTGGCATCAAATGGGCGGGAGGCTGTAAGTGGTGTGTCATTGCGTCTTGAGAGCCCTCTCAGAGCATTGAAGCCTCCTATGCCGATAGGGTTTATGGCAGCTTCAGCACCACCGGCGAATACTGCCGAAATATCACCGCGGCTGATCATTTCAAAGGCTATGCCGATAGCATCCGAGCCGGAAGCACAGGCTGACATAGCGCAAAAGTTTGCACCTTTCACTCCAAGCATGATGGAAACCTGCCCTGCTGCCATATCGGCGGTTACCATGGGTATGGTAAAAGGGCTGAGACGGTCAGGTCCTTTTTCAGACAGCACCTGCGCCTGCTCAAGAAGAGTGGTGATGCCGCCCATGCCGCTGCCTATTACAGTGCCTATGTCATCTGAATTCGTGCTATCAATTGCCAGCCCTGATTGCACTTGTGCCTGTATAGCTGCTACCACTGCCATCTGAGCGAAGCGATCCATGCGCTTGACATCCTTTGGGCTCATATAAGCGTTGGGGTCAAATCCTTTTAACTCACCGGCGATTTTGGTTTCGTGACGCGACGCATCAAAATGCGTTATGGGAGCGATGCCGCTTTGCCCGCTTATCAATGCCTGCCACGTGCTCGCGCAATCGAGTCCAAGGGGCGTAAGCATGCCCATGCCGGTTATAACAACTCTATGGTCTGTGTTTGACATAAGTAATTTGATGAATAAACTGATTAGAGCGTACTTTAACACAGAAACGAATGCGGTGTAAAACACTGTTAGCCTTGAAATATTTCAAATAGTCTACATTGACCTGACCCCCGAAAACTAGTC
>WRHS01000056.1 GCA_009783135.1 Dehalococcoidia bacterium | reverse complement strand
AAAATGGCCACGGCAAGGGGCCGACTGATGGCCGCAGACACGAATTTATGCTGCCCCAGGAACATAAATGGTAAAATCCGTTGGAGGTTTTGAAATTGGCTCAATCGTAAAAGCACGGGCAGATCGCCTACGCCTCCCATTCTGCTCTCCGCCTGGCGGCGGCATACTCCATTGCTGGCGCAGTCTGGTGCAGTGTAACATTTTAATGTTACGTTGCACCAGGCCATGGCTCTGGCTTCGGCCTGTTGTGCCTGTAGTAGGCATTGGATTTGGAGTAATGCTATAATTAGGAGTTGCTGGAAGAGAACCAATGGCACGCTTTGAATGGGACGAAGAAAATGCCAGGAAACACTGGCTCAAGCACCGGATTAGCTTCGAGGACGCACAGCTTATCTTTGAATATCCCAATCGCCTTTCCAAACCTGACAGACGTTACCCTTATCTGGAAGAGCGTTGGCAGACCATTAGATGCTTCCAGGACGGTTGAAGATGCTGTTTGTTGTCCACACAGATACAGAGGCTGCCGATGGAGACGAAATAGTAAGAATCATCAGCGCGCGGAGAGCTGAAAGAGAAGAAGAGAGGGAATACTATGACAATCGTAAGCTCTGAGGAACGTGACATGCCGCCCATGCCGACTGATCGAGAGGCGCGCCTTAAGCTGCTGGACGAAATGCCGGACAGCGAAATCGACTTCAGTGATATTCCAAAAGTGACTGACTTCTCCGGTTTTATGACAGTCGAGGAAGTTAAGGCTTACAAAGCCGCAAGAAAGGCTCTACCGCTGGATGCCGATGTGTTTGTGTGGGTGCGGCGACTGCCTGACCCAAATGCTGTCCTGCGTGAAGCCATGATCCGTGAGCGCCAGGAAGCGGTGCAGTGAGTCTTGACACAATCTGCAATCCCGATTGAACACAACTTGGTATGAGCCGCCGCCAGGCGGGGAGCGGAATGGGAGGCGTAGGCGATCTGCTCGTGCTGTTACGATTGATGCAAATTCAAAACCTAAATATTTATATGTTCGCAGATGAGATATCACAATTTACGCCTTGTCCTTGTTGTAGCGGGAAAAAAGTTGAAGATTGTCATGGGATACAGGATGCCAAAAATACACCGAAGAAGTTATTATGCCCATTCTAAAAGAAATGCCATAATAAAATGTAACAATTTCAATACCGAGCCAAATTTGTTACAAGCTCTTACAAGGTCGTTTTATTTTTAGGTTTTTTTTGCTTTTACCTGAAAAACAAATTAATTTTAGGCCAACAGATTGCTGCATCCAGTCAAAATCTCTATAATTATCGCTGACTAACGGCAAATTATGTGCTAAAGCACAAGCGGCAATCCAAGTATCATTTATCTGTGAATCCACATTCGGGCTATTTTTATCATGTACATGAATTGTCCCCCGTTTACGCCCAATGGTTACTATTTCAGCCCACTTAGCCGTGATTGTGGAATCTGAATCTATTAGTGATGTTTGAGAAAACAGTTCATTAATTCCTTGCTTATAAAGTTCTTTTCGTTTCCCTTCTGGTATCACGTTTAGCCAGTACAGCAATTCAGCATCGGTAGGGAATGTGCGTGCAAGCTGACGGCCTACCAAATAATCTAAATACTTTTTTGCTCTATCATAATCTTTATTCTGCTCACCCCCCTTTAATCTTATTAGATAACATATTATGTTTGTATCTACAACAACGATGTTGTCCATCATCAACCTTTAAATTCACGCAAGAATGTTGCAAGGTTCTCACCTGCATCTTCATCCAAACTCGGTGCAAATTCTTGAAGATTGAACCCATTGACCAATAGGTTTTTCGGAGGTTTTATACCTATTGGAAAAACAATGTCCTTAATAATTGAATCTTGTGATGGAGCCAATAATAATTTTTGACATTTATCGGCTTTCCAAGAACCAACGCTTGGTTTATTACGACAAAAAACTTCAGCAGAAACAACCATTTTTACCAAAGATAAGATATATTCATCGGTACTATCTTCAGGAAACTTACACGTGATATAGCCTTTAGCTGTGTGTATCTCAAAAGTGCGATCATTGATGTCCACTTCCAATATCTTGCCGCAAATTGACCTCCATTCTGGTTCTTCCGCAATTTTTTGGCTATATTGTTCATACTCTTTCTTGGTAAATTTTTTCCGCAGAGGCAGTTCATCACCATTGGCAGGCATAACCAATACACTCATTGTCCGCTTTCGATCAACGATTTTTTCCAATGACAATCTGGCTGGCTTATTCCATAACCACCCAATTAGTGGGTCAAAAACTTCTCCGAAAAATAACTGAAGTGCTTGGCGAGCCGGATTAGTATCAAACATATCCATTTCTACCGGAGCCATAGCACTTACTTTGGAGCTGCCCTTTCTGATTGTTCCAAACATGCGAATATTTTTTAGGGAGGAGTCATAAGCTCTCAACCCCTTGAAAAGATCTGCCAAAGCCTGTAAATCATCTGGGTCTAGTGTCCCCTTAGTCAATCCTTTGCCTCTAAGGGTTATTTCTAAGTCCATTTCTGTTCTTTGTCTTGTCATGTCATCCCCCCAAAGAGCAATGAGGACTGTTCCCCACAGAGTTACTATTCAAGATTAAACGCCGTATCACTTTCCTGCAATAGTGTTTGCCAGGAGAGTGTTTCAAAAAGGACGATAGCATGGTTGCAGTAGCTCCTCACGTACGCCATTGACATGGTAACGCGCAAAAAGAAATACGGTCAAGTCAATCATGAGCAGACTGCGCTAAACAATGCAGATTTTGCGACGGAACCTGCCACACCAGTGACGCTGACGGAAATTATTTCGTTCAATGCCGTGGGTTTCTGCCTTGGTCTGGACAAGCATTTTAGGCTCTATAAGCTCGGCGTAGGACTCCCAGCCGTCTGCGAAAAAGACTGCCACGTCCGAGCACTTCAATCTTTCGAGCATTTTTGCGAGGGTCGCACTGCTGCGGTCTCCGCACTCCCAGTCAACCAACTGACCGGTAGTGCGACAATACGCCTTCCAGACCCAAACTTTGTTTTTTTTGACTCCAAAAAATGCCACATTTCGTCAAGCTCAATAACCACACCCCCATCCGGCATTGGCTTTTCGTACGTCTTGAGGGCAAAGTTCCTCACCCAGTAAAGCACCGTTGATGGCCGTATTTTGAACATTCGTGCAATAGAGTTCATCGAGAGTCCCACTACATAGAGATATAAAGCCAATGCTCTGTTCTGTGCGTTCTTGTCCTCTGTCTGGGTGAACTGCCGCCCACACTGTTTGCACTTGTACCGCTGTCTGCCATGGTTGAATCCTGCTCTTACGCTGTTCTCACTACCACATTTGCTACATCTCATAATCAACTCGGTGATTATTCTATTACCTTATAATCCTTTTTGCAACACTCTCCACTTATGGGTACCGTCGCGTGTGACTTTTGTGGTTTGTTGCAGGTTAACGTTGAAGGGCATCGGGTTGAAGAAACGGTGTACAACTTGGTCAAATATCGCCGACTCTTCCCACACATAACTATTGGTTTCGGCAAAACTTTTGACAGCTCCGAAAAAGTCCTGTATTTTTTTTATTGCGCTTTGGTTATTATTTTTGAATGCATTTTCAAAGACCGGGGCTATTTCGACGAATTTGTGCATAACATTTGTAACACCAATAAATCTTTCAAACTCTGTAACAACTCTATTCCAGTCTGACTGCCAACTTCTACCGTGCGCCATGGCGCTCAAAGATCTTGCTTTTTGCATATCGCCAAAATCAACCAAGATATGTTTTTGATTATCAACACTTACCGTCATATTATCATTCCACATTATTCCGTAATCTCGGTTTGGATTTTGAGATTTGAAAACTGTTTGCCAGAATTTTTCATCGCCAACTTTTTCGCGAAGAAGATTATCATAAAAAGGTGTATATTGCAAATGGTTCAGGAGCGCGCGCTCCCCAGTTACAGATATATCATAATCCATGTATTTGGCCGACATCAACTCTGTCAGACTTTCGCCAAGACCAAAAAAATGTCCCGTTTCATGAAGCGTGGACCTTATCATTTCATTCATTGATCTCGTTGTCGCCACTGTTATATTACCCAAATTATCGTAAAAACTGTCGTATCCCGCTGGGAATTTGTATTGGGCGAAGGCGAAGGCCTTGCGGATGTCGGCGCTTGAGAATGGCAGGTTTTTGGAGTATTGGTCGTGGGCGAAGCCGGTTGCGAATGCCTCTTTGACGCGGTCGCTGGCTTGTTTTTGTTGTTGTTCGGTCAGGGTTTGACCTTGGACACCATAGAGGGCGGAGTTTAACGAACTTGCCAAGGCGTAGTATTGGTGATATGTGTCCGTGTTTTGTTCTTGCTGCTTGGTATAGTTGGCCGTGGTGGTGCGGGGGTCGCTGTTAGAGTGGGTGGTGCCGTTGCCGTTGGCTATTATGCTGACGGTGAAGGTGCCGGATTGGTTTTCTTTGATTTCGTATTGAGTGCCGTTTACTGTGACATTGCGTATTATATTGCCGTTTTGAATTAGTGATACGTTATATGAAGTTGCATTTTGAACGGAAGGCCATGTGACGAGTTTTGTATTATCGTTGTAGGATGGTTGGCTCATTACCAATTTGATGATTTCTTGGATTTTGGTGTAAAAAAAGGACGTTGATTTGGGGGTGCTTGTCAAATAGTTTACGCCGTCGCCAATTGCGGTCAGGGATGCCGTGTATACCCCGCTTTGGTTTTCTGTGATTTTGTATTCGGTTGAATTTGTTGTCAGACCCCTGACGATGCTGTCACCCTGTTTCAGGATTACTTCATATGCCGATACATTGGGAACGGCATCCCAGGTGACAAGTTTTGTATTGTCGCTGTAACTTGGGTTGGACATGACCAATTGGGTTGGTTTTGGTTTCGGTGCGGGTTCAATGCTTTCGCGGTCGCCGCCGCCGGAGCATGAAATGGGGCCGAGGGCCAGCACGAGGGGCAGGGCAAGCCAAGCCGCCAGTTGCAGCTTCAGAGCCTTCAATGCGGCGTTCTTCAGGTATGACATTGCTGCTCCGTTTCCAGTCTGGGCTGTGATGCTATAGCCGAGACATAGTGGGTTCGGGTCTTTATTGCGTTTCGTTATGTTGGGTATTTGCGTTTTGGTTCTGTTGCAGGTTGATGGGGTGTGTGAGACCGGGTGTAGGAGGGTTGTGGAATGCATTCAAATTATACTCTAATATAACTGGCGCTTCCCACAGGTTGTTATTTATTGCCTGATAATCTCTAACAAATGTAAAGAAACTTCGTATTTGATTGATTGCTGTTTGATTGTTTGTGTAAAATGCGTTTGCGAAGACCGGACCCATTCTTTCGAATTCTTCTTCAACATTTGTGATACCGGCAAATGCTTCGAATTCGGTTACTATTCTGTTCCAATTAGCATTTCCCCGCCTCCCTCGTGCCATTTGGCTTATGAATCTGGCCATTTGCATATCGCTAAACGAAACCAGCGTAGTGGTCTGTCCGCCAGCTGTCACAGTCATGTTGTTGTTCCACATTACGCCATAATCAGCTGTTGGATTAAATGACGTGAAAACAGTCTGCCAGAATTGTTGGTCTCCAACTTTTTCTAAGAGAAGATTATCATAGTAAGGTGAATATAGCAAGTTGTCCAACTTTGCATGCGGAGAAGTCACAGATAAATCATAATTCATATACTTGCCTGCCATAAGCTCTGTCAACTGTTCACCAAGGCCAAAAAAGTGTCCGGTTTCGTGAATTACAGTATCCACAAGCAAGTCCATATTGGTGTGCCCTGTACCAGTGTTAATTATGCGATCTAAAGCGCTATAGTTGTTGGTACTTATCGTAAAATTATATTTTGCTGTTGCGAATGCTTTTTGGATATCCAAACTGGAAAATGGCAGGTGGCGGGAATATTGGTCGCGTGAGAAACCGTCAACAAAGGCATCTTTCATGGCGTCGCTTGTTTGTTGCTGTTGCTGCGCATTCAACGTTTGCAACTGAATACTGCGCATAATTGTCTCTATGGCACCAGACAATGCTGCATACTCGTTGTAAGTGTCTGTATTTGGTGGTTGCTCATTTGTATAATTTGCAGTTGTCGTCTTTGGGTCGCTGTCGCGAAACATAGTGGTTGCACCTTTGGCAATAATGCTGACAGTGAAAGTGCCGCTGTGATTTTCCCTGATTTCGTATTGGGTGCCATAGACTGTGGCGATTCTGATGACGGTACTGCCCTGTCTTAATGTAACTTCATAGTTTATTGCACCAGGAACCGTCGCCCAGGTAACAAGTTTGGTAGTGTCGCTATATGAAGGCTGGGTCATGGTTAGTTTGGGTAGTTCTTTAGTATAGTTGGCGGTTATTGTGCGTGGATCACTGTCGGTATGGGTGGTACCATCGCCCCTGGCGGTGACGCTTACAGTGTAGGTGGCAGGTATACTTTCTGTTATTTCATATTGGGTGCTATATACATATGCAGTACGCCAGGTGGAACCATCTCGTTTTAGTTCTACATAATATGACACTGCATTTGGTACTGTTGCCCACGTGACGAGCTTGGTGGTGTCGTTATATGAGGGCTGAGTCATCACCAATTTAGTGGGTTCCTGTTGTTTCGTGTAAATTGCCGTTGTCGTGCGTGGATCACTGTCGATATGCGTTGTACCGTTTCCTTTCGCTATTATGCTGACAGTAAATATGCCGGATGTGCTTTCTGTTATCTGGTATTGGGTACTGGTTACTGTTGCATTGCGGATCGTACTGCCGTTCTGGATTAGTGACACGCTGTACCCTGTAGCATTTGAAACAGTCGCCCATGTGACGAGCTTGGTGGTG
>WRHS01000055.1 GCA_009783135.1 Dehalococcoidia bacterium | reverse complement strand
TATGAATATGCTCGCTGGTGGTTGCCATACCTGCAGTATATCTGGGCATACCTTACCGGGTCAACGCAGCAGAGCTGCGAGGTATGGACCCGACGGGAATCAATCATGGTTTCTGCGTTCACAGATTTTTCAGTAATCGTAAAACGTAACTTGCCACGGTTCGATACTGCCGACAGCATATTCAGTTTCATCTTTTTAGATTCCACCTCAAGCACTGGAGTGTGTCCGACTGGTGCATACCCTTTCACATAGTTAGCTGTATTTTGAATGGCAGTCTCATCTCCCCAGTATATCTCGCAACCTTCATCGCGTGCTTGCTTTTCAATAGACGGATACTCTTCATCAAGCCATTTGCGGATTTTTTCAGGGTTCTGTTTTATGGCTCTTTTTACAGGGCGCTGTATGCTGAAGCCCCAGCGGCTAAGATAGTATCCAAGCGTGGATAGCGGTATGACAATTTTATACTCACGCTGGATATAATCACGAATTGCCCGCCTGGTCCATAGACAGCATTTGAACCTCAATTGTTCAGGGGTTTTATCAATGATTGCCTGCCGGATATTTTTCTCCTGCTCAAGTGTCAAAGTGCGTTTTGCGCCTTTACGTCTTCCGCGAGTCTTTGGTTTGATTCCTTCTATACCACCCTGTTCGTAGGTCTTTTTTGTGGCATAAACCAAACTGCGACTGATGCCAAGAGCGTCAACAATCTGTTTTGGATGGTATCCCTTCCTGAGCATTCGAATGATATTTTTGCGATTTTGGTATTGCTCTATTGGCGATAGTTCCCGGCCGTTTATTTTTAATTCTTCCACGGACAAATCATAGCACTTTTTCTGTGTTATGTCCAATATTTAATCGGTATGTCAATAATTTAACGGTACCGTTAATGTAATTTAACAGGTACCGTTAAATCTGCCAATCTTTACGCTGTCGCTTCTTGGCTACAGCAATAAACGCATGCGCATCAGGCTGTTAATCTTGCGTTATGCTCTTTTAAGCGTTCCAATCTTTCACAAGTCGCGCTCAGTTTCTCACGCTGCTTCTGCACCACTGCCGCCGGTGCTTTGCCGCAGAAAGACTCATCACCAAGCAATGCTTCCAATCGTTCGATTTCTGAGGCAGCTTGCGCCATCTCCTTGGCAATGCGCTCCACCTCAGCGCGCAAATCAAACATGCTTTCCATAGGAATAACGAGCTCACAGCTTTGCAGCACGATATCCAGCGACTGAGGCGGCACTTCGCCGTCGCGCTTTTCAGCAAAAGCAATCTTTGCTTTAGCCAATGTTTCAAGCGCCGCGGCATACGGCTTCAGTAATGCTGCTCTCTCACCTGCATAAACCGATGCATCAATTAAGCGCCCCTGTTCCACCTCATACTCGGCACGTGTATTGCGCACGGTATGCACAATTTCAATCAGCGTATTAATAATGCCCTCAGCGGCAGTATCCGGCGACTGTCCCGTAATTTCAGGGTAAGGTGCGACCATTATTGAATCGCCCAAGCCAAGCCCGAGCTTTTTATTGAGATGCTGCCACAACTCCTCGGTAACAAACGGCATATACGGATGCAGCAAGCGCAGAGATGTATCCAGTACAAACACCAGCACAGGAAGCGGCGAGGAGGCCGACTGGTCCGAAAATCGCGTCTTTGACAGTTCAATATACCAGTCACAATACTCACCCCACAGGAAGTCGTGAATTACGCGCAGGGCTTCACCAAACTCAAACCTCTGCATCATTACGCTTGTATCCGCAATGACAGTATTAAGACGCGAAATAATCCAGCGGTCTTCAATTGTCGGAACGGCAGCATTGATATCCGTACTAACAGCACTGTCACCTGCATAATGCAGCACAAAGCGCGCTGCATTCCACAGCTTGTTGGCAAAATTGCGTCCGGCTTCCAGCTTCGTAGATGCAAGCTTGCTGTCGTTTCCGGGTGTGATGCCGCTTATAATGGCAAAGCGCAACGCATCGGTCCCATATTTCTGCATCATCTCAAGCGGGTCGATGGCATTGCCCTTGGTCTTACTCATTTTCTCGCCTTTTTCATCGCGAATAAGCCCGTGCAGATATACGTAGCGGAAAGGCGGTTGCTGCATGTTCTCGATGCCCATCATTATCATGCGCGCCACCCAGAAAAAGAGGATGTCGTACGCCGTTTCCATCACCGTAGTGGGATAAAAATACTGTAAATCAGGGGTGTTATCGGGCCAGCCAAGCGTGGAGTGAGTCCACAACCCGGACGAAAACCACGTGTCCAGCACGTCAGGGTCCTGCCTTAGTTGCTCAGAGGCACATTTCGGACAGACCTTAGGCTCGTCCACAGCCACAATTGTTTCGCCGCAGGCGCAATACCACACCGGAATACGATGACCCCACCACAGCTGGCGTGAAATGCACCAGTCACGAATGTTTTCCATCCAATTGAGATAAACCTTGTTGAAGCGCTCAGGCAGAATGGTAATACTGCTGTCTTTAACAGCTGCAATCGCCGGTTCAGCCAGAGGGGCAATCTTAACAAACCACTGACGTCTGGCTATAGGCTCAATTATGGTACGGCAACGCTGGCAGTGGCCCACAGCATGTGTATGCGGCTCAATTTTCTCCAGCAATCCCGTGCTTTCCAACTCGGCGACGACAGCCTCGCGTGCCGCAAAACGATCCATACCGGCAAATTTACCGCCATTCTCATTTATTGTTACGTCGTTATTGAGTATGTTAATAATTGGCAGGTTATGACGCATACCCGTTTCAAAATCATTCGGGTCATGCGCCGGAGTGACCTTTACGGCACCGGTGCCAAATTCCATGGAAACGGAGGCATCTCCCACAATGGGAATTACGCGTTCTGTCAGCGGTAACCTTACGTTCTTTCCGATGACACCTTTATAACGCTCATCTGCCGGATTAACAGCCACGGCGGTATCACCCAACATGGTTTCCGGACGGGTTGTGGCCACAATAACAAAACCATCTCCGTCCTCAAGGGGATATTTTAAATGCCACAGGTGACTGGCAACATCCTCATGCTCAACCTCCAGGTCAGAAAGGGCCGTAGAGCAGCGCGCGCACCAGTTGATGATGCGCTCACCGCGATATATAAGCCCTTTTTCATATAAGCGCACAAAGAAGGTACGCACGGCGCGGGACGGACCCGGGTCCAGCGTGAAACACTCGCGTGTCCAGTCGCATGAAACACCCAACCGCTTGTGTTGGTTGCCAATGTTGGCACGGCAACCATTGACCCACTGCCACATACGCTCGGTAAACTTTTCGCGCCCAATCTGCTGACGCGTAAGACCTTCTTTTGCCAAAGCCCGCTCAACCACAACCTGCGCCGCAATTCCGGCGTGGTCTTCCCCGGGTAGCCACAGCGTGGGCTCACCCATCATGCGATGCCAGCGCACCATGATATCCTCAAGAGTAGCGGTTAAAGCATGCCCCAAATGCAGGTCGCCGGTGATGTTTGGGGGCGGTTGAATGATAACAAAAGGCTTTTTAGCCGGATCAATCTTGGGCGTGAAATAGCCTTGCTGCATCCAGTAGTCATACCATTTCCGCTCAACCTGATGCGCCTCATAGGCTTTCGGGAGTTCTGTGGTTAATTGGTCTGTCATAACATTTTCCTTTAATACTTATGTTGCCAATTTTACCACATGTGCGCAACTGCAGGCTTTGCAATTTTTGAGCATAGATTTACTCCTGTGGATTCGGCTACAATTGATGTGCAAAGCATAGCATGCGGTGGGAGTGTGCGTTTACAACATGTTGCTATAAATATTCATCACTTCTATATACTTTCTATACACTCTTTATAGCATCGGTGGACAATGTACAAAACAAGTGTATTGGCATCCTAAAACTTCCATTCAATATCAATCTTTCCACGAATGGCATTGATTTTCGTAATCAGCCCATCAACCACAGTTCTCCTGTCTTCAAACCCGACATCAGCCCAGTTATCCAAATAATTGGAGATATGCTCAACTTGTTTAGGTGATACGGTATCGACAGTTAAGTCAGCTATTTGCTTTGCCAAAAGTTGTCTTTTACTATCCAGTTCCTCAATTCTGCTATTGGCATAAGACATCAGCATTGAACTGGCTCCGGCAAGCGAATCAATCAGCTTTTCAATTTCAGTTTCTACCTGTGCCAATGCAACATTGGCTGCGGTCAGCTTGGGGTTGGTTTTGGACGTGTTGGTTCTGGTGAGTGTGTTGAATACTGCCATTTTATGACACATTTCCTTGTAAACGGAGTCTTCCACATCACCTACACTGAGTTTCCCGCAACCCTCGCAATTCATGGAAGTAGTACGCCGCTGGCAACGGAAAGAATGTTTTCCAACACTGGTTGACGGAGCCAGTAGTGCCATACCGCATCTTCCGCATTTAATCTTACCGGCAAGCCATGTGTTTTTGGCTTTGCGCTCACCTCCAACTGTTACGTTGTTCATCAGTCTTTTGCGGCAGGATAACCATGTTTCAGATGGAATTAAGCCTTCGTGTGGCGCAACGACAACGATTTGGTCTTTTAGAGAGCTTTCCTTGCGTTCAGAAACGCCACGTCCCTGAATGAGATAACAGCCGTTCATGCCGGAAAAATCGGATGCATCATTCGTAATGGAAGCTCCCTGAGTCTTGAAAAACTTATAGAGTTCAAGGTCAGCCTGTGCATAAACCGGATTATGAAGCAGTTTGGATAACGTGCTGCGATGAAACTCTCCGCCACTAATACTTATTCCCTGATTGGCTAAATATCGGATAATATCACCGAAAGATGTATTGGGCTCGGAGTACATAGCAAACATCAGCCTGACCTGTTCCGCTGCCACCGGGTCAGTAACCAGCTTCTTAGTTTTTATGCCGCCAATGACGGTCTCCTCCAGTTTATAACCGTAAGGTGCAACTCCGCTCATATGAAAGCCTTTTTCACAACGTGAATAGTAAGCATCCTGAACCCTGCGCTGAATGGTTTCACGCTCCAGTTGCGCAAACACGATGCAAATATTGAGCATGGCTCGCCCCATGGGTGTTGAAGTATCAAATTTCTCGGTTGCCGAGATAAACTCCACATGATGCTGCTGAAACATCTCCATCATTTTGGCGAAGTCAACGATGGAGCGGCTGATTCTGTCCAGCTTGTACACTACAACGTCAGATATCAGTCCTCTTTCAATATCTCTGACCAACTCCTGAAACTTTGGTCGGTCGGTATTCTTGCCGGAGTAACCCTTGTCGGTGTACTTTTTGAAAGCCTTGCCTCCAAACTCATGTAAGGCAAATTCCAACTGGCTTTCAATGCTGATACTGTCTTTTCTGTCTACGGATTGTCTGCCGTAGAACGCTTTTATTCGATTGTTAATGTTCGTGCTCCTTTCGGAGCCACCCTGCATACTGATGCTACCTCTCATGGTACTCATATTCAACTTCAACTCGCACATTCGGCGTTTAAGCGTTTCTTGTCTGTATATTTGACGAAAACCTCAAACAACCGTGATTCTATTTCGCGTTTACGCTTTGCCCGCTCTTCCGGTGTAAGAATCGGGGTACGATTTACAAAACGTATTGTGCCGTCACCGAATGGAACTATTCTCTCTTCCTCTTCATACTCGACTGTTGTTGGCATATTCATATTTCTCCTCATTAATCTATTGCCGGGGTTAGCGGGAGAGGCAACAAGTTAATGCTGCTCAGCTCCCGCCTTGAGAGAAACCCACAGTTAATTACTTGCTCTGCCGTAAAACAAGACAGCTATATCTTTGAAGTGGTGCTCTCCCCAGACACGAGAGAAATTTGCTTCTCTCGCCCTAAGGGACACTTGTGGAGCATTTGACACCCCGGTTTTTGGGGTTTTTCAAAAACATTTTCATTTTTTGCAATCCACGTTCAATACTTCTGTTTAACACGCTTTTAGCAACACCCTCTGACTCGGCGATTTCCTTTCTCTTTTTATTGAGCAGAAAATGCGCCTCAATCCTGCGTCCTTGAATATCCGACAGCGAATTTAGCGCACGGCATAAGGAACACATTTTCTCTTTCCATTCAAGATACATTTGAGGGTCGTCGATGGGCTCTGAGAAATCTGTTGTTTCAATATCCACTTCAGCTTCAAGAGAATACGTTTTGTTGCGCCTCATGCGTCGCGCATGATTCTTTTCATATTTCTTGTCGGCACCAAGAGCAATGCTCACTTCATCAGAAACCTCAACAAAGGTATCTTCTGTGTACCAGTAGTAATATTCACGTAAATTGATTTTCGCCATGACTTATCTCCCAATTCGATTTCTTAGTTTTTGAGTTAGAGGCAATCGAATTGGGAAAGGCGACGATCTGCACTTGGTTTTAGTTTTCACTTCTGGCCGAATTGGGGGAGCATGTTAAAATTTCGGACAGAAAGTTAAGACGGAAAAATAAATGAGGAGGAAGGTAATGTCCGGAATAAGGGTTAAGTATGACACAGAGTTCAAGAAGAATGCTGTCAAGCTGAGTTACGCCAGTCCAAAGAGCGTAAAGCAGGTAGCACAGGATTTAGGACTGCATGAAGATCGGTTATACGCTTGGCGCAAGAAGTACACCGCAAATGGCGACAGAACACGTTATGCCACACTTGAGGAAGAAATCAAGGTTTTGCGCTTACAGCTTGCTGAATCCCGTATAGAAGCCGACATGTTAAAAAAGGCCACGGCCTACTTCGCAAACCTGCACAAGTAATATACGGCTTCATGAATAACCATGAAGAATACTCTGTGGCGAAGTGGGCAGCGTTTTTTCAGGTATCACGCAGCGGGTACTACACACATATAAGTCTACGGGAACAACGAGAGGAGGAAGAGAAGGCACAACAGGGCGTAATCGCCAACATATTCAATGGCAGCGGTGCTACGTATGGTCCGGAAAGGATTTGCGGCATACTCCGTAAATCAGGTCGGAAAGCGTCGTATGGTAAAGTCAGCAGGCTTATGGCTATCATGGGGATGTCGTCAATATATAACCGGCATAAGCGACGCAGTCTCACCGATAGCCGAAAATCCCGTGGAGAAGGGTTTAACAACCTTGTGCGA
>WRHS01000054.1 GCA_009783135.1 Dehalococcoidia bacterium | reverse complement strand
ACTGCTTGGAACCGCCTTCAGCCGCGGTTCTGGTTTAAAAGCAAAGAAATATTGTTGCCATTCAGTGTAGGTCCTCAAACCATTGAGCGTTATTATTATTTGTTCACATTCGGTGAACTGGAAAAACTGGCGCGTAAATCAGGGTTTGATATTCTGCGCTCAGCACCAGAGAGCCGCTACCATTTCCCTGTGAAAGCATTCTCGCGCAATATATGCCTCTTGATAAAAAAAAGGAACTAGAGTAGTCTATTAAAAACTTCTGTTATTCCACAGCCAAATTCGGTTATACTGTGGAATAAATAAAGACTTTGGAGGCACCCGAATGAGCATGGTCACTATTCCTTGTCCGAACTGCAACATTGACGGTATGATGTCGCTGCTGGACATGCGCTACGAAGGGCCTTATCGCTGCTGGAAGTGTCATGAGAACTTTTTGCTGATAATGGAAGATAACGAGGTCAAAAGCTGCACCCCTATGACGCAGGAAGAGTTTGACCACCAGCGCGAACTAAAGAAACAGCGCGACCGCATGAAAGACAACGAGGATTAAACAAGCCTAGGTCTCATTAGATTCGTTGTTAGCATATGACAAACATGCAGCGTTAATAGTTAATCTGCTGGATGGTCGTGTCGTACTTTTGCCTGCACAGAAGCTCGTAAATACCATCTAACAAAAATCAATATGGGCTCCAACAATACAAGGACTTTATAATGTCTCAAAGAGTGTCAAACTGATGAAACAGCCTTATACAAAAAATGAATTGAAAGAAAAATTGTTTCCAATTTTCAATTCCATTCCTGTTGAAAAAGCCGTTCTCTTCGGTTCTTATGCGAAAGGAAATCCTCTTCCGACAAGTGACGTCGATATCCTAATTGACAGCAAAGGCAATATCAAAGGAATTGATTTTTTCGGTGTACTTGAGGACATAACTGAAACTCTGCGCATTCCAGTAGATTTGATAGAAGCATCCCAGGTCATAGATGGAGGTCAAGCTCAGCGCGAAATCGCAAAAACAGGAGTAGTAATTTATGAAAGAGCATGACGAAATCATTCTCAAAAAGATTAAGGCATATGCTGAGCAAGCAATTCAATTTAAAGGTTCTATGGATTTTGCCGAGTTTTCAAAAGATGGAAAATCAATAGCGGCTTGTGTGTTTAATCTGGGTCAGATTGGAGAATTAGCTGGTCGGTTAGACAGCGGTTTCATATGCGAGACCAAACACATCCCATGGCATAAGATAAAGGGGCTGCGAAATAGAGTTATTCATGACTACGAAGGATTACAATTGAACATTGTTTGGGACGTGCTGGTAGAATTTTTGCCTGAATTGATTGTAAATATTACCAATTTAGGCATCGCAGACACCATCTCTTAGCTGATTCCATTAAGTAAGCACGAATACAGTCTCTCCAACAGGCACTTTCCACATCTGCAAATAACTGGTTTTCAAAGAGCACAATGCCGCATTATATTCCGGAGTATCCATGTTATCCAAAGTCATAATGCTTGCGTCCTCGCCATTATCCAAATAGTAAGCACGCCGCACACCTCTTTCCGAAAAACCATATTTCCCATAAAGTGATTGTGCTGCCAAATTTGAGGGACGCACCTCAAGCGTCATTAGAATAGCCTTAAGTTCCATGGACAACTCAATGCCATGTATTAGCAACAACTCCCCCACGCCTTGGCGACGGGAATACGGGCTTACCGCCAGGTTTATTATGTGGATCTCGCCTGCCATAAGCCACAACCCAATAAAGCCAAATATAGTTTGAAGCCGCTCACCAGATGCATTTTCAAGTGGTACCAAAGCCTCGTCATATGCCACTAAATAGTGCGCCATCGGATTGATGTATTCCGTTTCGTAGTTAGTCGGCGGCATCATTGTCGGAAAGCAGTCAAGGTCGATACCGCGCACCTGCGGGATATCCTCCCACCGCATGCGGCGTACATGTGTGCTCACAATTTGCCTCCAGTCTCACTCTCATGCTGGTGATAACGTTCGTACTCTGAATAAACGCAGCCGCAATACTGCTGGCGGTAAAGTTCAATAGGTTTGGTTATGCGACGGCCATCAGAGTAGCGCTTGCGCAAATCGGCATATAGAAACTGCACGCCATTCTGCGCAGCGGCCCGCTCCCCGGCAGTTTTGGCAACTTCATGCTGCTGGTGAGGGCTGATGAGCAGGCTGGATGTAAAAGCACCTATTCCCATTTCAGCTGCCTTGCGCGCCACGCGATCCAAGCGTAACTCAAAGCAGATGCCGCAACGCTCAGTTTCATGCCCTGTCACGCGACGAAAATACTCCCAAAACTCGTATCCTTCAAGCACAACAAGCTGAAAATCCATAGCATGCGAAAGCTGCTGCATAGCCTCCAAGCGCAGATTATGCTCGGTAAAAGGATGGATGTTCGGATTAAACCATAGACCTGTCACGTCGTAGCCCAAGCTGCGCCAGTGCTCAACGGTATAAGCCGTACAATGGGCACAACACGTGTGGATTAGCAGTTTTCCCGCGGCAGTCATGGCAAAACTAAAACAACCCGGGCTGATTACTCTTGTCCTTGTTATACGGCACTCCCAAATGCCGGTAAGCCCCGGGTGTTACAACGCGCCCGCGCGGCGTGCGCTCTAAAAAGCCGAGTTGTAAAAGATACGGCTCATACACATCCATGATTGTATCCGGCTCTTCGCTGATAGAGGCCGCCAGTGTCTCCAGCCCCACAGGTCCGCCTCCAAATTTATCAATGATACTGCGCAACAATCGGTGGTCGATCTCATCCAGCCCCACGTCATCTACCTCCAACCGCCCCAATGCCACCAAAGCTACGTCGCGCGTAATAACACTATCTGCTTTCACCTGCGCATAATCACGTACCCGCTTCAGCAAGCGGTTGGCAACGCGCGGCGTGCCGCGCGTGCGGCATGCTATCTCACGCAGCCCGCTATCATCCGCTTGCACCCCCAACAGCTGGGCTGAACGCTTAACAATAGCCTCCATAGCCGGCACGTCGTAGTAATCCATACGGAACACCGAGCCAAAGCGGTCGCGCAACGGCGCGCTAAGCTGAGCAAAACGTGTGGTTGCACCAATAAGAGTAAATGCCGGCAGTTTCAAGCGCAGGCTTTTAGCCGTCGGACCTTTTCCAATGACAATATCCAAGGCACGTTCTTCCATAGCCGGATAGAGCACCTCTTCCACCTGCCGCCCCAAACGATGAATTTCATCGATAAACAGAATGTCATGCGCACGCAAGCTGGTTAGGATAGCCGCCAAATCACCGCTGCGCTCAATGGCTGGTCCGGATGTAATACGAATACTGACGCCCATTTCGGCTGCAATGATATTGGAAAGCGTTGTTTTGCCAAGTCCGGGAGGGCCATAAAGCAAAACGTGATCCAACGATTCACCGCGTGCCCGGGCAGCCGTAATGGCAATGCTCAGATTGTCCTTAATCTTCGTCTGTCCGATGAACTCAGTCAAACTCTTAGGGCGCAAATTGGAATCCAGCGAAACATCCTCAGCTAGTGGCTTACCAGAAATAATGCGTGCTATATCCGTCTCCTTATGTTTATTATAGCAACAGGGGCATATATTGACCACTAAAAACGGGCTCTGGGGATTGAATACAAGCATTCACGAGTCATCGTTGACATAGTTCAAAGTATGCACATGACACCAAACCAAAGGCATTCATATGGCTCCAAAAAGAGCTTTAACTTTTTTCTCGTCTTTTATGCCATAGCTGCGCTCGGCCCCAGTCATTAGATCAATTGCTTGAGCCCCAGTCTTATGGATAATTTCTGATACATTTTCAGGGTTGATTCCGCCGGCAAGAATGACAGTGCAATTTACAGAACGCTTAAGCCTCACAAAAACATCCACATCGACTGCATTGCTAGCAAAGACATTATCATGAGTGCGCGAATCAATAAGCAGAGCGTAAACCCCAGCTTCGCAAAAATCCACCGCGCTTTTCTCCAAATCCGGCATGTCGGGAGAGACAGCCTTAATGATTTTTATGCCATATTTGCCAAGTTCACGCACGAGTTGCAAGGTATCACCAAGTGTTTCTGCGCTATGAAGCTGAACGTACTCCGGTTTGGTTTCTTTGGCAATATGAATAATCTTGTCAGGTGCGCCTCCTGTAACGACACATGTTTTTGCCGGCTTGGGAGTACGTGCGATTAGTTCCCTTGCGAGTTCAATATCTATATCCCACGGCACAGGACACGGGTAATTAACCACAAAACCAACAATATCCGCGCCATGCCGCACACACATGCACACGTCACGCTCGCTCATAAGCCCGCAGATTTTTACGATTGGACGCAAGGTTCTCTCCGCCTTTCGACGCAGAATAAGCGATACGCTTCCTTTAAGTTGTCCGCCTGCCAAAGCGCCGTACCAGCCAAAATAGCATTCGTCCCGACTGATGATACCAGTTTTGCGTCATCCGGTGACAAAATGCCGCTTTCGCTAATAAGCAACGCGCCCGCCGGCACATTAAGTGCCAACTCAGCCGTGTGGGCAGCCCCTCCGTTATCGCGCTCAAACGCCAAAATGTCACGGTTGTTGATACCAATAAGGCGCGCTTTCAGCCTGACGGCAAATTCCATCTCTTCTTTCGTGTGAGCCTCCACAAACGGCTCCAACCCAAGCTCAATAGCTTTATCGTACAGTGATGTCAAGATTTTTTTGTCTGTGGTCGCACAAATTAGCAAAACAGCCGCCGCACCGAGTGCGACCGTCTCTTTCAGCATATCCTCGTTTGTAATAAAGTCTTTTCGCAGTACAGGCACATTCACAACATCCGTAATTGCCTGAAGCAGCTCTGCACTGCCACCGAAATGCTCTTTCTGCGTTACAACCGACAGCGCAGGCGCACCGTAAGAAACAAGACATTGGGCCATTTCGATAGGGTTACGCCCACGCAACAAATCCCCGTCCTTTGGGGAAAAACATTTTATGTCAGGTATTACAGCAACATGTCCACGCGCATTTTCTGCCACAATGGCGGTTGAGAGTATTCTTGAGAAGTTGGCATTCATAAACTCACCCCAAAGCTGTTAGACATTTCCTTAAGCTCATATAGTTTTTTTTCAGCAGCACCGCTGTCGATGAGATTGACTGCCAGCCGCAAGCCTTCCTGAAAATCACCGGCCTTGCCTCCAACAACCAGTGCCCCGGCGGCGTTCAATAGGATAGCGTCGCGTTTTGCGCCTGTGACCTTTCCCGAGAAAACACCTTTTATCGTTTCGGCATTTTCTGCAGGCGTGCCGGTTCTAATATCGGACAGATTGCATCTGGTAAGCCCGAATTCCTCCGGTACCACTTCAAACGTAGCCACCTCACCATTTTTCAGATGGTTGACTCTCGTTTTCCCAAGCAATGAAATTTCGTCCAGCCCATCCAAGCCGTGAACGAACATCGCGTTTGTATATCCCAGTTCTTTCGCTACATATGTGACGATATCAAGCAATTCCGGCTTGTACACCCCCAACAAATGTCTTGGTGCGAAAGCAGGATTAATCAATGGCCCAATTATTGAGTAAAATATCGTTTTGATGCCCAAATCCTGCTCAGGCGGCAATACCTTTCCCATAACCGGGTGGAAAAGCGGTGCATATAGGAACGCTATTCCAATCCCCTCAATCATTTTTTCCACTTCATTTGGCTGTAGATTAATGTTAACGCCCAATGCCTCAAGCACGTCGGCACTTCCGGACAAGCTGGCAATGGAACGGCTGCCGTGTTTGGCAACCAAAATGCCCGCTGCTGCGGCAACAAGCGCCGTAGCTGTTGAGATATTGAATGTGGACAGTCCGCCTCCCGTACCGCATGTATCCATCAGCTCAGCCGATACTTTTGGCTTAAGCGGAATACAGTTGTCCCTCATGGCTTTGGCGATGAAAGAGGTTTCTTTTAACGACGCACCTTTCATCAGCAAGGCTACCTGAAAACCTGCGATTTGTATGTCGCTGATAGTGCCAGCGTTGATCGACGCAATCAGTTCGGATATTTCATCCTCTGTCAGTTCTTTGCCGGATGTGGTCTTACCTAAAATTTCTTTGTACATTTTTGTCATTTCCTCTCATAAATTAGATTGAAATAGCCTGTTTTATTTTTTTCGCAAACTGGTATACCGGCTCAACACAACTGCGACCATTTTCAGCAATTATGCGGACTATGGCACTTCCTACAATCACGCCATCTGCAAAACCAGCCGTATCACGTGCCTGCTCCGGAGTAGAAATACCAAAGCCTACTGCACATGGTATGTCGGCTACCCGTTTAACACAGGCAATCATGCGAGATGCGCTATCATCAATCTCGCGACGCTCACCTGTGACGCCTAGTGATGACACGCAATACAAAAACCCTCTGGAGTTTTTAGCGATTTCAGTCGCTCTCTCGTGTGAGGTCGGGGCAATAAGAGAAATTAGCTCAATCCCATGTGATACACATGGTGTGAGAAGTTCTTCTCTTTCTTCAAAGGGAAGATCAGGCACAACAATTCCACTCAAGCCGCAAGCAGCACACCGCTCGGCGAATTTTGAAACACCATATACAAACACCGGGTTGTAATACGTCATAAACAAAAGCGGCACAGGTATGTCAGCCCTGACGCGACACACAAGTTCAAAAAGCTTTCCCACATTACATCCGGCCATAAGAGCCCGATTGTCCGCCTGCTGTATGACCGGACCTTCAGCAATCGGGTCTGAAAATGGAATGCCAATTTCAATCATATCCGCACCTGCCTTAAAAAGCGCATGCAGCAATTTCTCCGTTGTTTCCATATCCGGATCGCCACCGGCAATAAAAGGGATAAAGGCTTTCTGCGCAGAAAAAGCATGTTCAATCTTATTCATATATGTTTACCCCCTTGTATCTGGCAATAGCCGCCACGTCCTTGTCCCCGCGTCCTGAGAGCGTCACCACCATTATTTTATTTTTCCCAAGCACTTGAGCATATTTTATAGCGTAAGCTAAGGCATGCGCGCTTTCAATTGCCGGAATAATCCCTTCGCATCTTGCCAGATACTCCACTGCAGCAACCGCATCACTGTCGGTAATAGGAATATATCTGGCGCGTCTGCGGTCGAAAAGACTGGCATGCTCCGGACCGATGCCGGGATAATCCAGACCCGCTGAGATTGAATACACGGGTGATATCTGCCCGAACTCATCCT
>WRHS01000053.1 GCA_009783135.1 Dehalococcoidia bacterium | reverse complement strand
GCCGCCGGTTCCGCCGAGGGTAAAAGATGGTCTGATTACCACCGGCAGACCGATTTCGCCTGCGACTTTACGCGCATCTTCCAGTGTGGTGACTGTCGCGGATTGCGGCACCGGTTCGCCGATTTTAAGCAGGAGTTCCTTGAATAGTTCGCGGTCTTCAGCGGTGCGGATGGTATCAATGGACGTTCCTAGCGCTCGCACATTGTACTTTTCCAAAACTCCGGCATCAGCCAACGCAACGGCGAGATTAAGCCCTGTCTGCCCGCCGAACGTAGGCAGAAGACCATCCGGACGTTCGCGTTCAATTATGCGGGTTATCATTTCTACCGTCAGTGGCTCAATATAGACCACATCGGCGATTTCCTCGTCCGTCATAATGGTCGCCGGGTTGGAATTGACCAAAACAGAGAGTACACCTTCTTCGCGCATGGCTTTGCATGCCTGCGTGCCGGCATAGTCAAACTCGGCCGCCTGTCCGATTATAATAGGCCCACTGCCTATGATGAGCACTTTTTTAGGTTTAGTATTCAATGCGATTCTCTCCTGCTCTTTCTAAATAAGTTTAATTAGTGTTTTTCCTTGTCAATCATCTGTATAAATTGCTCGAACATATAAAAGTTATCCTGTGCTCCCATGGAGGTTTCCGAAATGTACTGGGTGGCAATGATAGGCAGGTCTTTATGGCGCAAGCCCTCTACGGTTTTATCGTTTAGGTTGATGTGGCTTGCCTCCAGTCCGTCTTTTATGCTGTCGGGGTCAACGGCATAGCCGTGATTTTGAGCGCTGATGTGCACGCATCCGCTTGAGAGTTCTTTTACAGGGTGATTTCCGCCGCGATGCCCGAACTTGAGTTTGAATGTTTTCCCACCGAAGGCACGGGCGATAAGCTGTCCGCCCAAACAGACGCCCATGATTGGCTTGTATCCGATTAAGCCGCGGATATTAAATACGGCGTGGTCCAGTAATTCTGGATTGCCCGGACCTGATGATAGCAGTACTCCGTCCGGATTATACGACAGGATTTCCTTGGCGGTTGCGGTGCATGGTACTACCTTTATGTTGCAGTCAATCCTGCTAAGCGTGCGCATGATACTGTACGTGCACCCGTAATCAACAATTACGACGCAACGCCGGCGGCTCACGTCATTTTGATGATAATCAAAGGCTTCTTTGGTGGATACATCTTTGACAAAATCGATGGTGTCATAACTTGGGGTATTGTGCAGCATTTCTGCCGCTTCCTGTGGCGTGCGTGTTGATGTCATAACTCCCATCATTGTGCCGTAGTCGCGCAGTTTGCGGGTAATAGAGCGCGTATCAAGTCCTGCAATGCCCGCAACGTCGGCATCAGCCAAATAATCGCCTAAAGTCTTCTTGCTCCGGTAATGGCTTGGCTTAAGACAGTTTTCGCGGACTACAAAGCCGTGAACTTGTATGCGCGCTGATTCGACGTCGCTTTCATTCATACCATAATTACCGATGAGTGGATAAGTCGGAACAACTATTTGCCCGGCATATGACGGGTCGGTCAGCATCTCCTGAAAGCCAACCATAGAGGTGTTGAAGACCACCTCTCCGCAGGCATCCACGTCAGCACCGAAACTTTGTCCTTCGTAGATTGTGCCGTCTTGCAGTAGCAGTATTGCGCGTTTTGTCATATTTTTTGCCTTTACTTATTATTTTGGTTCCAAACGTAGACTATGTTTCATCCTGATAAACAACTTGTCCGGCATAGACAGTAGCCGTCACCTTGCCTTTGAGTTTTGAGCCCTCCAGAGGTGTGTTGTGCCCTTTGGAAATGAAATTGGCAGTGTTTACGGTCCATTCCAAATGCGGGTTGATAACGCTGATGTCGGCGGGGGCCCCAACGCAGATGGAGCCGAGTTTCATGCGCAGTATTGCGGCCGGCGCGCTACTCAATTTAGCGATTAACAACGGTAGCGGCAACTTGCCGGAATGCACCAGTTGCATCAGTGCGGAGAAAGCTGTTTCCAGCCCGGATATGCCGCATGCCGCAAGCCCGAACTCACATGCTTTGTCATTTGCTGTGTGTGGTGCGTGGTCGGTGGCGATGATATCTATGGTGCCGTCTTTTAAACCACCAATTAGTGCGTCAATATCTGACTGCGTACGTAGTGGCGGTGAAACTTTGGCTTGTGTGTTATAGCCTAACACACATTCTTCTGTAAGTGTCAGATGGTGTGGTGTAACCTCGGCCGAAAGCTTCACGCCGCGCTTTTTAGCTTGGCGGATTAGTTCAACGGCTCCTTTGGTGCTGACGTGAGCAATATGCAATCTGGCTCCTGTCAACTCGGCAAGTATAATGTCGCGTGCGACGGCCACCTCTTCTGCTGCCGTGGGTATGCCGCATAACCCGAGAGTTGTGGCAACGATGCCTTCATTTGCCTGACCGCCATCTGCCAAATCTGAGTCTTCGCAGTGCTCAATGATGGGTAATCCAAGCGGTAAGCTGTATTCCATAGCGCGTCGCATAAGCTGTGGATTTTTGACGTGGCTTCCGTCATCTGAGAATGCCACAACCCCGGCTTGTGCCATTGTCATCATATCCGATAGTTCATCGCCTTTGCGTGCACGGGTAATACAGCCGATGGGGAGCACACGAACGGCAGCCTCCTTTTCGGCTATGGTGTTGACGTATGTGATGAGCGGTGCGTTGTCCAGCGGTGGATTCGTGTTTGGCATGCAGCAGATAGTCGTGAACCCCCCCCTTGCTGCTGCTTTGCTTCCGCTTGCTATTGTTTCTTTAGCCTCATAGCCCGGTTGCCTCAGATGACAATGCATATCAATGAAGCCGGGGCAAACTACCTGTGATGTGGCATCCAGTATTTCCGCTCCTTGAGCGGAAATACTGCCGCCAAGCTCTTTGATGCGACCTCCGGAAATCAATACGTCGCCTGTTTCATCCAAACCGGTTGCAAGGTCAATAATACGTCCGTTTTTGATTAAGATGTCTTTCATTGGTTTTTACTCGCATTCAATAATTGTAATATAGCCATACGTACAGCTACTCCATTTGATACCTGCTTGCCTACCACAGAGCGCGGGCTACGTAGCACGCTTGCTGACAATTCGATATCCTCGTTTACCGGACCGGGGTGCATTACGATAGCCTGCGGATTAGCCAGCGCCAAACGTGTCGCATTAAGCTGGTAGCCGCAGATAAAATCAGCTGTTCCGGGCAGCAGGTCGCCTCGCATGCGTTCTTTTTGCAAGCGTAGCACCATGATTACATCGGCACCGACAAGTGCTTTGTCAATTCTGTTTTCCACTTCTACATGCGGAAAGCAATTTCGCATATCTGCCAAGCCTGCCGGCAACAATGTGGGTGGTGCACACAATACAATCTTGGCTCCCATTTTGGAAAGGCACCAAATGTTTGAGTGTGCCACACGGCTATGTTTGATATCGCCTACAATGACTATCTTACGTCCTTGCAGGTCTCCTGCGTGCTGGCGCACAGTGTAGAGATCAAGCAACGCCTGTGTGGGGTGGGCATGCCATCCGTCTCCTGCATTAATAAGGCTTGCCTGCATGTATGGAGCGGCGCAGTAGTGTGCCCCTGATAGCGGATGCCGCATGACTATCATATCCGCGCCAATTTGCACCAAAGTGTGAAGCGTATTTATAAGACTTTCACCTTTGCTTATGCTTGAGGATTGTACCGTCATGTTTATGACGTCTGCGCCTAGATTTTTGGCGGCCATCTCGAACGAGCCGCGCGTGCGCGTACTGGCCTCATAGAATAGCGTTATTACTGTCTTGCCGCGCAGGGCGTCGCTTTTCTTCATAGGAGAGTTAATCTGTTTGCTCATAACATCGGCGGTTTGCATTACCAACTCAATTTCTGCCGTACTGAGGTCTTGCACGTCAAGCAGGTGCCGGCGGCACCAAACAGATGAATCATTTCCCAAGAGATTTGTCATTTTAGGCTTGCTCCGCGTTGGTTATGCATACTTCGTCCACTGCGTCAGTTTCGCTCAGCTTAACCTGCACATCTTCATTCCGTGAAGATGGTATGTTTTTGCCTACGTAATCGGCACGGATTGGTAGTTCGCGGTGACCACGGTCTACCAGTACCGCCAGTTGAATTACGTCAGGGCGACCAAAATCTATGATAGCATCCATGGCAGCTCGGGCGGAACGTCCTGTGAACAGCACGTCGTCTACGAGTACCACAGCCTTGCCGTCAATACCACACGGGATGTCGGAGTCCTTTACGACAGGTTGACGATGGCTTAGGTCATCGCGGTAGCTTGTGAAATCAAGCACGCCGACAGGTACAGGGGCTTTCTCGAAAGCTGTGATATTATCCGCAAGGCGTCTGGCTAGCGGTACGCCGCGCGTGTGTAGACCCACTAGTATGAGATTATCGGTGGACTTGTTGTACTCCACTATTTCGTGAGCCATGCGAGCCAAGGCTCTCCTCAGCTCATCAGATGTCATTACCACTTTAGCGGGCATAATAAAACCTCTTATCGACTTTTGTCGGCAAGAGGTTTGAACTAACACTCCTCATCTCCCTTGCCGGCCTCTCTGGACTGACTTAAAAGGTACGAGAAAACGTAATTATTTAATTGGCGATAATTCTAACATGAAAAATAAGACAAAATCAAGTCATTGGGTTTGGAGCGCTCGCCCCAACTAAGTTGACACCATCAAAACCCGACAATAACTTGATGCAGTCCTTTTCCTCGACATTGCTACCACCTCTTTCAAATTTAGTTTATACTATTACTAATTTTGAAAGAGGTGCAATGATCGGGGGCAAGTCCACACTGTAAATCATCATATTAGAGGTTTTTGTTAGAAAAGCTGTATTTTGATGCTGTAACCAAAAGGATGGATGCTACCCGAACTTAATTTGTATAAGGCGCAACCCGCTATCCAATGACTTATCAGGTATTGGTTGACGTGGGTTTGTAATCTAAGGCAACGACAGGGGTCATATTATGGATATTTGCGATGCTTAATGCCGCTCAGAAAGAAGCCGTGGAAATAATTGCCGGACCGGTGCTGATTTTAGCCGGTCCCGGCTCCGGTAAAACGCGCGTTATCATTCATCGCATTGCCTATTTGATGAATGCTTGTCGTATTAGTCCGCGCAATATCTTGGCGGTTACGTTTACCAATAAGGCTGCCCGTGAGATGCAGGAACGTCTGTGCCAACTGGCAGCAGCGACAAGCCAAGGCATTACCATGGGCACGTTCCATGCCATCTGCGCCAAGATACTGCGTGTGGATGGTAAGGCTATTGGAATTGAGTCGGGTTTTGTTATCTATGACCAGGGAGACCAGCTTGCGCTGGTTAAACGCAGTATGGCTGAGTTGAACCTCGACCCGAAGCAATACACCCCGTCAGCCGTTCTTGGTCAGATTTCTGCCGCCAAGAGCCAAGCGTTTGGTCCAAAGGACTACATTCAGCGCGGACGAAGTTATTTTGAGGAAATCACGGGGCGTGTTTACGAGCGCTACCAGGAAATGCTGAAAGCCTCCAATGCGTTGGATTTTGATGATTTATTGATGCGCACCGTCGAGTTGTTTCGTGGCAATGCAGGCATTTTAGAGCGCTATCAGGCGCGTTATATACACGTAATGGTAGATGAGTTTCAGGACACGAACACCGTGCAATATGAAATAGTGAAAATGCTGGCGGGGAAGTATAGAAATTTGTGTGTTGTGGGAGATCCTGACCAGTCGATTTACTCATGGAGATCGGCAGACCTGCGTAACATACTCAATTTTGAAAAGGATTATCCTGATGCCAAGACCATTATTTTGGCGCAGAATTATCGCTCAACCAAAACTATCATAGATAGTGCATCCGCAGTCATTTCAGCTAACATACAGCGTAAGCCAAAAGAACTTTTCACGAAAAACGATCAGGGTGCACCGCTGACAATGGCTGAAACATATAACGAGCAGGAAGAGGCGCAGTATGTGGTTAATGAGATTGAAAAACTTGTAAGCCGCGGTGATGCGGCACTGCGTGACGTGGCTGTTATGTATCGTACCAACGCTCAGTCTCGTGCCTTGGAAGAGGCGTTCATTCGATATGGTTTGCCATATAAGCTGGTGGCTGGTACGCGTTTTTACGAACGACGTGAGGTCAAGGATATTATCGCCTATCTGAGATTGATCCTCAATTCGGCTGACGATATATCTCTTATGCGTGTCATAAATATACCGGCGCGCGGTATAGGTGAGCGCACTGTGGCGGATCTTTCGGCATGGGCTAAGGGACAGGGGCTTTCGCTTTATGATGCTATATGCAAAAAAGAAATCTCCGATGGAAATGAAGGCAAGCTTTTTACACCGCGTGCGACAAAGCTGTTGACTGATTTCTGCAAAATGATACATGAATTGCGCACAAAGGCAGAAAGTATGAAATTGCTGGCTTTCTTTGATGCGTTAACTGAGCGTATAGGCTTTAAGGAGTATTTGTTGCTTTCGCCTGACGGAGAAGAGCGTTGGGACAACGTTATGGAATTGCGTGGAGTTGTTCAGGACTATAATGAGTTGCCTACAGGCGAGGCGTTGCCTGCGCTGCTGGAGGGAGTAACACTTGTCTCAGATGTCGACTCATTGAGTGAGAGTAATGATACGGCGACATTGATTACACTGCATCAGGCCAAAGGGCTGGAGTTTCCCGTGGTGTTTATTATCGGCATGGAAGAGGGTATTTTGCCGCACATACGTTCTTTTGACGATCCGGCTCAAATGGAGGAGGAGCGCAGGTTGTGTTATGTGGGCATAACGCGTGCCATGAGACGTGTGTATCTGGTACGCACTTTCCGCCGCAATATGATGGGGGCAAGCAACGTTAATGCGCCCTCGCGTTTCCTGAAGGATATACCTGTGGAATTGACGCGTGGTGCACGTCCGTGGAAAGCCGAAGAGCCAAAACTGCATCAGCGAGAGAGGGATTTGGATTGTGGTGCGGAGGCTGAATTCTGTGAGAATCAGGATTTGGCAGAACTAAGAGTAGGGGATAGCGTGTGCCATGCCCATTTTGGAAACGGAACGATTATCACCGCCAACCCAGTGCGCGGTGATGTGGAGGTAATAGTGTCATTCAAGGGAGTGGGCGTTAAAAAGTTGCTGTTAAGCCTCGCTAAACTGAAAAAGGTGGAGTTATAGTCATGCCTATTGCACTGCTTGCGCCACAGGTAATTGCCCGCATTGCTGCCGGTGAGGTCATTGAGCGCCCGTCATCAGTGGTAAAAGAGTTGCTTGAGAATTCCATTGATGCCAAAGCTACCCAAATAACTGTTGAGGTTACAGGCGGCGGATTGGA
>WRHS01000052.1 GCA_009783135.1 Dehalococcoidia bacterium | reverse complement strand
TATGTGGCCATCAATGCAGACTATACTACCTGAAAAAAGGAATATTAGGTGAAAGCACCGCAAAAACTGGTTGTTCTTAAGCTTGGCGGCTCGGTAATTGACAGTAACGACGCAGCCGTACGTGACGTACTGGAACTGGTGCGTGGCGGCTGGCGCGTAGTGGTAGTGCACGGCGGCGGGAAACTAATCACGCAATGGATAGCCGTGCAGGGCATAAAAAGCGAGTTTTACCAGGGCGAGCGCATTACTGACAGAGCGTCCTTAGATGTTGTAACAGCCGTGCTGAGCGGGTTGGCTAACAAGGAAACCACCGCCTATTTCCGCGCCGCCGGGGTTAACGCAGTCGGAATAAGCGGTATAGATGGTGGTTTAATCCAAGGTAAAATGCGCGACGGCAACATGGGCTATATCGGGGATGTGTTACGAGTTAATACATCAGTGTTAGACACATTACTGCAGGAAAATTTCGTGCCGGTCGTGTCCCCTGTAAGCGCCAACTCAAACAGCAATGCTGCAGACACACCGCTGCTGCTCAATATCAATGGTGATGCCGTCGCCGGTGAAATCGCAGCTGCCATGCAGGCTGATTTTTTTGTGCTTCTCACCGACGTGAATGGCATTAAAGATGCTGAAGGAAATACCATAAGTCATTTGGATGTCAAACAAGCACAAGCTATATTGTCATCCGGCGTTGCTTTTGGCGGTATGATACCGAAGTTGCACGCTTGTTTGCGCGCAGCGAATGCGGGGGTTATTTGCCGCATTGTAGATGGTCGTAGCAATGGAGCCATCCTTTGCGCCATAGAAAACGACATTCAGGGAAGCACAATCAGTGCTTCCGGGAGTTCTATAAAATGAACTGGACAGAAATAGAACAAAAAGATTTTATGCAGGTTTTTGAGCGTTTGCCCGTTACGCTGGTAAAGGGACGGGGAATGTACGTGCGCGATGACAAAGGCAAGCGCTACCTTGATTTCGTAGGCGGCATCGCAGTTTTGAGTCTGGGGCATTGCCATCCGGTGCTGGTTAAGGCCATAAATCGTCAGTCGCATAAGTTATTCCACACGTCGAATCTGTTCTATACCACGCCGCAACTCAAACTGGCAAGGCTTTTGTTGAAAAACAGCGACATGCAGCGCGCTTTCTTCGCCAATTCCGGTGCGGAAGCAGTAGAGGGAGCCGTCAAGCTGGCAAGACGTTGGGGACATATCAACTTAAGCGGCGCGTACGAGGTCATATCGGCCAAAAATTCATTCCATGGACGCACATTATCCATGGTGGCTGCCACCGGTCAGCCCAAATTCCAGCATCCGTATGAGCCTTTGCCGACAGGTTTTATAAATGTACCTTTTGACGATATCAGCGCCATCAAAGAGGCCACCACCGAAAAAACATGTGCCGTGTTACTTGAGGTAATACAAGGCGAAGGCGGGGTCAATGTTCCTCAAACCGATTACATCAAACAGGTACGGCAATGGTGCGATGAAAAGAACCTGTTGCTTATACTGGATGAGGTTCAGACAGGAGTTGGGCGCTGCGGTACCCTTTTCGCCTATCAGCAGTGCGGCGTAATACCCGACGTAATCGCTTTAGCCAAAGGTTTGGCAGGAGGCGTGCCGATCGGTGCAGTGCTGGCTACCGAAAAAGCATCCGTCTTCGCCAAAGGCGAGCATGGCACCACCTTTGGCGGTAACGCGCTGGCATGCGCAGCAAGCTGTGCCGTACTGGAATATATTATAAAACACGATTTACCGGCCCATGCCCGTAACATGGGTGAATTAATGCTCGGTGGGCTTAAAAAATTGCAGCAGGAATTCCAGTGCATTGTTGACATGCGCGGCAAAGGGCTGCTACTGGCATTGCAGTTTAATCAGGACATTGCCAAAGATGTGGCACTGGCGTGCCTGGATATGGGACTTTTGGTAAACAATCTCAAGCCTAACATATTGCGGTTTATCCCGCCCCTCATCGTGCAACCGGCGGATATTAACAAGGCATTATGCATACTGCAAAAAGCACTGTATAAAATCACGGAGCAACATCGTTAGTGCACCAAACATATTGCATCCGGGCAGATTGTTATCTGCAACGTAATTAAAAAAGTGGAGGACTGTTATGTCAGAAAAAGTTGTACTGGCCTATTCAGGAGGGCTGGATACCTCAGTTGCCATCCGTTGGCTTAATGAAAAATACGGCTACGACGTCGTGGCTGTGACCATTGACGTAGGTAGCGAAAAGGATTCTTCTGCGGTCAAAGAGAAAGCCTTGCAGGTGGGAGCCGTCAAAGCCATAGTTGTTGACGCCAAAAAGGCTTTCGTCGACGACTACATCTTTGCGGCACTTAAAGCAGGGGCCATTTATGAAAACACATACCCCATGGCGACAGCTTTGGCGCGCCCGTTAATTGCCAAAATCCTCACCGACGTTGCGCTGGAGGAAGGTGCCGTCGCCATAGCCCATGGCTGCACAGGAAAAGGTAACGACCAGGTGCGCTTTGAGGTGGCAATTAATGCTTTAGCCCCAAACATGAAAATTTTGGCGCCTGCCCGCGAATGGGGCATGACGCGCGAGGAAACCATACAATATGCGGAGAGATACGGCATTCCGGTGCCTGTGAAGTCAGGTCATGCCTATTCGGTTGACGAAAATATTTGGGGGCGCTCTGTTGAATGCGGCATCTTGGAAGACCCATGGGCAGAGCCACCTGCCGAGGTATATATATGGGCCAAATCCCCCACTGATGCACCTGATATGCCTGCATACTGCGAAATCACGTTTGAGAAAGGTGTGCCGATTGCCCTCGACGGCAAGGCAATGGATGGGCTGGAGCTTATCAATACACTGCATGAAATAGCTGGCACGCACGGCGTCGGGCGCATTGACCACGTGGAAAACAGACTGGTAGGCATTAAAAGCCGCGAGATTTACGAAGCCCCTGCTGCACTCACATTGCTGGCGGCGCATCAGGCGCTGGAGGATCTTACGCTAGCCAAGGATCAGGCACGCTTTAAGCTGAAAGTAACACAGGAGTTTTCCGACATCATCTACAACGGGCTGTGGTTTACAGCCAATCGTGTGGATCTCTCAGCCTACGTTGACAGCACCCAGCGCCTGGTTTCAGGCACAGTGCGCATCAAATTCTCCAAGGGTAACTGTATTGTGGTTGGGCGCAGGTCACCTCATTCATTATACGCGCATAATCTGGCAACTTACGAAAAAGGAGACCAGTTCGACCAAAGTTCCGCCGCCGGCTTCATCTATATCTTCGGATTACCGGTAAAGACACAGGCTCAGCTTCAACCAATATTTGATAATACATCCGAGAAAAAAGATGAAGGTAGCGGTAAGTAAATGAGCCACATACGCGGACGTTTCCAAAAAGATGCTGCAGAGGCAGTCGTGAGGTACACCTCTTCACTACCTTTTGACCATCGCATGTACCGCCAGGACGTGCGCGGTAGCATAGCGCACGCCAATATGCTCGCCAAACAAGGTATCCTTTCAACATCAGATGCCAAGATACTGATTGACGGACTAAAAGCGGTGGAGTCCGAGATTGATAATAATCAGTTTGATTTCAAGATTGAACTGGAAGACATACACATGGCAATTGAATCGCGCCTGAGAGAAATAGCCGGAACTGTTGCAGGTAAGCTACACACGGCTCGCTCACGCAACGATCAGGTAGCACTTGATACACGCATGTTTACCCGCGATGCCATCCGCGAAGTGCAGACAGCCATTCGCACGCTACAAAAGGCTCTGATTTCTCAGGCGAGCAAACACAGCGCCGTGCTCCTGCCGGGATATACCCACATGCAACCGGCGCAACCAGTGTTACTTGCGCACCACTTATTAGCCTATTTTGAGATGCTGCAACGCGATTTCGACCGCTTTAATGACGCCTACAAACGCTCTGACGTCATGCCATTGGGTAGCGGAGCGCTTGCCGGAGCAGCATATAAGTTGGACCGTGATTATGTGGCGCATGAATTGGGTTTTTCAGCCGTCACACAGAACAGCCTTGATGCTGTTTCTGACAGGGATTTCGTAATTGAGTACATGTCTTGTGCCAGCTTGTGTATGATGCACCTGTCGCGCCTCGCTGAAGAACTGGTGTTATGGTCATCTGCCGAGTTTGCTTTTGTCGAAATGGATGACTCATACGCCACCCCATCATCAATCATGCCGCAAAAGAAAAATCCCGACGTGGCGGAGTTGGGACGTGGTAAAACAGGGCGTATCTACGGACACCTTTTGGGATTACTCACCACCATGAAAGGTCTTCCTCTTTCGTATAACCGCGACATGCAAGAGGACAAGGAGGCATTATTTGATGCACACGATACCATTTGTGCTTCTTTGTCCATCTTTGCCGGTATGATAGAAACAATAACTTTCAAGCCACAAAACATGGAGCGTTCCCTAGGACAGGGCTACATACTGGCAACTGACGTGGCCGACTATTTGGTTAAGAATGGATTGCCTTTCCGCGAGGCACATGCCATTACAGGACAACTGGTAAACCATGCTATTTCAAAAGGTAAAACCCTTGAAACTCTGACGCTAGCTGACTATCGTGAGTTTAGTCAGCTATTTACCGAAGATATCCACGCAATCAGCGCACTACGCTCAGCAACATCCAAAAACATAATAGGCGGTACGGCTCCATCACAGGTAGCACAACAGCTGGAACGCGCCCGTAAAATTGTGGGGAATTAGAGGGCGAAACACTTAGGATACATAGGAAATTGCTCAACGCAGACCACTAGGTAATTACTATGGCGACCGACTGTGTGCGCCAAAACAAAAGCAGGGCGAAGAATAATCTCCGACCTGCTCAAAATCCGTCTCGCTTACGTATTATACGCTGGCTGTTAGCTTCTGTTGTGTGCGCATGCAGCGTGTACACAGAGAAAGCCTGACCTGCTTGTCGCCGCATAAGATACGAGCCGTTTGAATATTAGCAACCCAGCGATGGTTAGTGCGGCGCTTTGAATGGCTTACGTTATGACCAAACTGCTGGGCTTTACCACAAATATCGCATTTCATGAGATTGTTATGCTCCTTTGACTGTTACCTTGTTATTATTGTACAATGCCTTGCTTTGAACACTGGATATTACCATAACATTTACATATTTGACAAGTAAGATACCATTGCTATAACAAGGCATCTTGAAAGGGATGGCTTAAAATATGAAACAGCCTCATGCAATTGACGGAAGCGAATTCCGTAATATGTTTGCCGCTGCAGCGTCGTGGCTTGAAAAGAGCGCCTCAGAAATTGATGCCCTAAATGTTTTCCCCGTACCAGACGGAGACACCGGCACCAATATGCTGCTCACCATGCGCTCCACCATTGAAGCAAGTTATAACGTTGGAGAATCTACCAGTGTTGGCGCTATCGCACGGGCCATGTCCAATGGTGCGCTCATGGGAGCGCGCGGAAACTCAGGTGTAATCCTCTCGCAGATATGGAGCGGTATAGCCACAGGCTTAAGCAATAAAGATACTATTGATGGGAAAGATCTAGCCGGTGCCCTCACACAAGCCTCAGAAACAGCATATAAGGGGTTAAGCAACCCCGTAGAAGGCACCATCATCACCGTTCTAAGAGATGTTGCAAAAGCTGGTGAAAAACAGACAACCAAAAACGGCGGCGATGTGGTTTCCGTGCTGGAAGCGGCAGTCAATGCAGCGGCCGAATCTGTGGCAACCACGCCCTCTCTTCTTCCCGCACTTAAAGAGGCTGGTGTAGTAGATGCCGGAGGACAGGGGCTTTTCACCATACTGGACGGCGCATTACGCTACCTGCGGGGCGAGGCCGAGTTCATGCAATTTCGCAAACCGCAACTGGTGGCAGCCAAAATTCCCATGACTCCGATTGTCGTCACTGCCCCGCAATCAATTGGCAACGATGAAATTCCCTATGGTTATTGCACTGAGTTCCTGCTCAAAGGCACAGGCCTTAATCCCGAGAAAATAAAACGCAGACTCGTGCGGCGCGGGCAATCGCTCATCGTGGTAGGAGATGACACCACCGTGCGTGTTCACGTTCATACCACGGACCCTGGCAACATCATCCACTACGCCACGTCACTGGGCACAGTTCATACCGTTTCCATTCGCAATATGGACGAGCAACACCAAGACTTTCTAGAAATGCAGAAACAACGTGCTCCGGTAGCCGATATTGAGGTTTTGGCTGTTGCCACCGGTAAAGGTTTAATCGACATTTTCACAAGTTTGGGTGTGGCTGGCGTCATCCAAGGCGGACAAACCATGAACCCGTCTACCAAAGACATCCTTGATGCTGTAGAAAAGCTTTGCTCCGACAAGATAATAATCCTGCCAAACAACAAAAACATTATTATGACAGCTGAGAAAGTGCAGTCTCTCACATCGAAAAAGATTTATGTGGTACCTACCACCACTATTCCACAAGGGGTTGCCACGTTACTTGCATTTGATTACGAGGCCGATTTTGAAACCAACACCGAGTTAATGACCGAGGCTATATCCGGCGTCAAGACCGTAGAAATCACCCGTGCCGTGCGCTCTACCAAATTCAGCGGCTTCAGTATTAAAAAGAAGCAGGCGATTGGGTTGCTTGACGACACAATCGTTTCTGTTTCAGACGATCCGCAGGAAACACTGTGTAAAACCTTGAGCAAGGCGGGCATTAAGAAAGCTGAGGTCGTCACGCTGTATTATGGCGAAAACACAAGCGAAGAGGAAGCACTTAAGGCAAAGGAGTATATTGCTGCAAAGCATCCGCATTTGCAGATAGAGGTAGTTAACGGAGGACAACCGCACTACAACTACATATGTTCAGTTGAATAGTTTAAGGAAGTGACACCATGGCAGTCAAAATTGTAACAGACAGCACCTCAGACATTCCGGCAGAAATAGCCCGTGAGTTAGACATCACCGTCGTGCCATTGCTTGTACTGTTTGGGCAGGAGTCTTTCAAGGACCGCGTGGATATCACAACGGATGAGTTCTATAATCGTTTGGCTCAAGGCAATATCCTTCCTACAACAACCCAGCCCCATCCCAGTGTTTTTGTTGATACGTATCAGGAATTACTCAAACAAGTCGATGAACTTCTTGTAATAGTTCTTTCCAGCAAACTCGGCGGCGTTTTCCGTTCGGCCAATAACGCTGCCAGCATTATCAAAGGCAACGGACATGTTAAGGTCATCGACTCCATGCTCGCAACGCTCAGTTTAGGACTTGTGGTCATTGAAGCCGCCAAAATGGCACAAAGCGGCATGCCCTTAAATGAAATAGCGATAGCTGTTAAGGCCCTCATACCTGCCAGTAATACAATCGTTGCTTTCGATACACTCAAGTACCTGTCTAAAGGCGGGCGTATTGGCAAGGCACAGGTAATGCTTGGATCTCGGCTATCGGTTAAACCGGTGCTTACATTTAAGAATGGCGAAGTATCTCCACTGACAAGATTGCGCTCCATGTCGGCAGCAGCAGACTATCTCTACAATCATGTGGCCGGAATTAAGAAAATCAGAGCGCTCGGCGTAAGCCATACTACCGCACGCGATGCCACCGATGCTTTTGTACAGCGCTTGGGTGCGCTTTATCCGCAAGACAAAATATACCGCTCATCCGTTAGCCCTGTACTTGGCACATATATGGGCTCAAATGTGCTATCCGTCTCATTCATTGAGGAGAAATAGCTATGACAGTGCGCATCGTTACCGACAGCACAGCCGATATACCACCGGAACTCGCCCGCGAGTTGGACATCACAGTTGTTCCGGTTTATGTCAATATGAATGGCAACTCATACCGCGACAACATAGATATCACGCCCGACGAGCTTTATAAGACAATGATGGAAAGCGACGCCCCTATTACAACATCGCAGCCATCCCCGGGTGATTTTGCACAGACTTACCAAAGCGTACTGAAAGAAGCTGACGATATTGTGTCCATCCAGTGTGCCACCCGCCTTTCCGGAATATTTCAGTCGGCGCTTCACGGACGTGAAAT
>WRHS01000051.1 GCA_009783135.1 Dehalococcoidia bacterium | reverse complement strand
GCAACAGCGGAGGTGTTCGGCTATTCGATATGATATGAACATGCAAACGGACAAGCCGTTTTGCCCGTGACAGGAAACCGAAAACGGCGAAAACCAAAACACAAAACATGAGGGGCAACGCCCCAGAAAAGGAGTAATCTCACAATGAAACGCAAATCCACAAAACTCATGGCGCTTATCATCAGCGTCCTCATGCTCACGGCGTTACTTCCTACGGTGGCTTTCGCAGCGGTGGACGATATTCAAATCACAAACGTCTCGGCAACCATAGCGGTTCCTGTTGCAGGAGAGAATCCTGCTTTTACAGTGACATCCGATGTTAATAGCGAATATATTGTTAGGGTATGGAGATGGCGGCAAAATTACATTACGCCATCCGTAGATCTTCCGCCATCATCTACATTTACCGCTGGCGCTTCGTATAGTGTATGGTTGGAATTTGTCCCTCAATCCGGTTACAAATTTTTTGATATTAATTCTTTAGATGTTAGTCCCATGTACAACCAAGTTCGCGAAAATGTTAATGTGATTGTCAATGGGCAATCGCTAGATCTTTATTCATTTACTGCAGGGGGTCAAACCGTCACAGTACAAACTACCAATAACGGCATAATTATATGCAAAATTGCGTTCACTGCTATATGTGAACATGATTATTCCATCGATGAAACAATCCCCCCGACCTGCACAGAACAGGGTTATACAACCTATACTTGCTCGATCTGCGGTAACAGCTACGTTGACGAAGATAGTTATGTTCCGGCTCTCGGACACGAATACATTGACGACCCGGACAGCGCGGATTACATCGTCCCCACTTGCACAGAACCCGGCTTTATGCCTGCCAAATGTTCCGTATGTGGTGAACCCGGCGAGGGCTATGAATTAGCCGCCATCGGCCACAACTGGAACAGAGGCGTTGTAACAGTTAAGCCTACCGCCCATGCGGAAGGCGAAAAACTTTTCACCTGTAAAAATTGCGGGGAAACCTATTCGATAGTTCTTCCGAAACTCACCGTGAACGGTTTATCCGCAGACGCTTTTGTCGAAAAGCTGAACGGTAACAAAAACAGCTTGACTATAACTATTACTGAACTTGTAAGCAAAGCGGGTAGCGACAAGCAAACGGAAGCAACCTACACGGAAACATTCTCCATCAATAACAACGCGGCGGGTATTTACGAAGTAGGCCCGTACAGTGTCTATGTCGATACAAAGGGCAATACTCAAATCCGCGAAATCTATATTGTAGAATAGACCGAACATAAAGCAAAACAAGCCGCGCCCGTTTGAGAAAAAACTCAAACGGGCGTTTTTTTGTGCCTCTTACCCTTTCATTACGCCGTTAAAAACGAGAAACAGGAAAAGAAGAACCGCGAAACCGTAGCACCGATATGTTGACATTTTCCACTTTATGACAGCCTGTAAACCGCATGAATACAGGCTTTTTGTAACGCCTAAAAACCGTTTTGTGAGGTCAGAGGGATAATACCCTACCCACCCCATGAAACGGCTTTAATCTTTCTACAAGGCGCGTTTTGCGCTCTTTTTTATGTCCGTTTTGTAAATAATTACGGTTATTAAAAAGTTCCTCTTGACAAATCTCCAAACGGGTTGTTTTAAGGCGTACCAGTTTTCCTTTGTAAAATATTGTTTGACAAGAGCAAGGCAAGCAGACTACCATAAGACTGCAATTTATGCCGAAACAGACATCGCCTCGGAGTGCAACAAATGGCCAAAACTATTGAAGAGATCAACGAGAAAATAAAACTAGGCAAGGCTGTAATCGCCACTGCCGAGGAAATTGTTGGCATTGCCAAAGAGAAAGGCACCGCTTGCACAGCGCAAGAGGTGGATGTTGTCACCACAGGCACTTTCGGACCTATGTGCTCATCAGGTGCCTATTTTAACTTAGGCCACACCAAACCGCGCATTAAGCTTGGTGGCGGCAAAGCCACACTGAATGACGTGCAGGCTTATACCGGATATGCCGCAGCTGATCTTCTAATTGGCGCCAATGCCCTGCCGGATGATGACCTGTGCAATCGCGTATACCCAGGTGAGTTCAACTATGGCGGGGGACATGTTATTGAGGAGTTGGTAGCCGGCAGGGATGTTCATTTGGTGGCATCAGCTTATGGTACGGATTGCTATCCTCGCAAGAAACTTGATACGCTAATAAATATTAAAGAACTAAACGAGGCGGTGTTGTTTAATCCTCGCAATGCCTACCAAAATTACAATGTGGCAGTTAATGCATCCGATAAGACAATTCACACCTACATGGGTATTTTAAAGCCGCGTCTGGCAAATGCCAACTACTGTTCAGCCGGACAGCTTTCCCCGCTTTTGAACGACCCGTATTTCAAAACGATTGGTGTCGGCACACGCATCTTCCTGGGTGGCGGCGTAGGTTATGTGGCATGGAATGGCACGCAGCACAACCCCACCGCACTGCGCGGCGACAACGGCGTACCAAAACGCGGAGCCGGGACACTGGCTGTTATAGGTGATTTGAAGCAGATGAGCCCTCGTTGGTTGCGCGGCATCAGCATGCTGGGATATGGTGTTACTCTTGCTGTGGGCATTGGCGTGCCTATTCCAATACTGGATGAAGAAATACTAGGCTACACACTGGTCGGAGATGCTGACATCTTAGCACCTGTCGTGGACTATTCCAGCACTTATCCGCAGCGCGAAGCAGATGTGTTGGCAGAGGTAAGTTACGCTGAGTTGAAAAGCGGCAGTTTCGTGCTCAACGGCAAGTCTGTGTCAGTTGCCTCGCTCTCCAGCTATTCACGTGCCATTGAAATAGCCACAACCCTGAAGCAATGGATGCAGCAGGGGAAGTTTTTGCTCACACAGCCAGTGCAGCCTTTGCCTGGTGTCGATGCTGGGATTGCGCCCAAGGCCTTAAACGAGCGTGGCTGAGGATAAAATTATGAAGATATCACATAAGCTGGTGTTACATTTCCCGCCGCGTATAGTGGAGCAACCGGTAATCAACAATCTTATAAGAAACTATGACCTTAGTTTCAACATATTGAAAGCCTCCATCATTCCGAATCAGGAAGGTTATGTCGTGTTGGAACTTTCCGGAGAGCAGGACAAGTATGATGCCGGCATTGAGTACGTCACGTCGGCTGGTGTGCAAATTGAGTCTCTGTCGCGTTCTGTGTTGCGCAACGAGGGGCGTTGTACTCACTGTGGAGCTTGCGTAAGCGTATGTCCGTCACGCGCTTTCTCAGTTGATCCTCAGACGCGTAAGGTGTGCTTTGATGACAACTGCTGCGTGGCCTGTGGACTGTGTATCAAAGCCTGCCCGCCGCGTGCCATGGAATTTCATTTCTAGCTAAAGTGTCTATGTACCAGCCGCGCCATTACCGTACATGGATAAAGGCTGGGAAGCTGGTCAGCTACAACGTGCGCATCAAAGAAAGCGACCTGCTCATTCATACCTGCTCCGATTTGTCTGTTGTGGCGCTGGAGCAACTGACGCATTTGCGCACTGATCTGGAAAACTACATTCAGGCACATCCTTTTTTCGGTGCATCATTTGAGCCGTTGGAGGTTAATGATGACGCACCCCACATAGTCCGCATAATGGCACAAGCCGCCAAAGCTGCCGGCGTGGGACCAATGGCAGCGGTTGCAGGTGCAATCTCCGAGTTATTGGGGCAAAAACTCTCCACACTTTCAAAAGAGGTTATCATTGAGAACGGAGGTGACAACTTTATAAGTTCGGCACAGGAAAGAATTGCCGCGATACATGCCGGTGACTCGCCTGTTTCGGGGAACTTGGGATTGAGATTAAAACCATATGATCTGCCACTGGGTGTTTGCACCTCATCAGGTACCGTAGGACCGTCAATCAGCTTGGGCAAAACCGATGCCAGTGTAATCATTGCGCCATCCGCAGCCTTAGCCGATGCCGCTGCAAGCGCTGTAGGCAACGCCGTGCACTCAGCAGATGATATTCAGTGCGGTCTAGATGTCGCTCAAAGTATTGCCGGACTGAGCGGTGCTGTCATCGTAATAGGGAAAAAAATCGGCGTATGGGGAACAATAGAACTTTGCCAAGTGTCGACGGGATAAGAAGCCATTATGTAAATTTATATGGTTCAGTTAGACTTATGCATGTAGCACGAAATCCAGTTTTCCCCGCTCTGCGCCGTTTGCAATAAGCGTAATTGAATGTGTCCCGACGTAATGTTTTCTCACGCTAACGTCTGCAAATGAATGCTTTCTGACGTAATGCTTTTTTTCGCTTGCTTTTAATGAGACCTCAGATATTTGGAAAATCTTCCTGCTTCTTTTGCTGCTGGATTTCACGTAATCAATTGCATACTCCAGCCTAACTTTTGTCGCCTCTTTTGCTGAAATCGCAAATGAGAAGCTAATATCTTGCCCTATCGAAATTGCTCCTGTCTTTAATGCAAAGTCTGAAATATCTATAGAGGTGACGTTTTGGAGTCCGAAAAGTGCCAGCGCCTCTTTATTGCCATTTTTTAACAGCGTTCTGCATCCGTGCTTTATTATCCAGTCGGTGCGCTCGCTTTTGCCTTGCCATTCTCTGGCGAGTTTCACAACAAGGTCAGGATGTGTTTTGGAAATATCATTTAGATTATTGGCGACGCTCTTTCGCACATGAATCGAAGTATCATCCTTAAGGCGTTCCAATATCGGCAGTATGGGACTGGGGTCCTTCTTGAAGCTGTTTAGTGCCGGTGCCCACGGCAACGCAGGGCGGCATCCTTCGCAGGAGAGCCTGCGGACCGACTCGTTTTCATGTCCTGCCCAAGCATACATCTGGCGCATCATGCGCGCCTCATGCTTAATAATAAACGGTCGCACAGCCATTTCGGCCGAGGCATAAGATGTATATCTTGCCAAGGCAGCCATTGAGACGTCCCAATTTGCCTCATCCTGACCATAAATCTCAACAAAAACGGGAAAGAACCAAGCAAAACCATCAAGCCAAGTGCCATAGTTCATCACCACTTTATCAATGATGCCAATGGCCGCACTATACTCTTGCAGAAGATACCTCCCTAGGTTAAGACCTACACGATAAGTCCTATCTTTAAGTTCCAAGTCATCCCATGTTTCATCCATGGTCGATTCAATGAACGCATCAGCTTGGAATGGTTTGTAGACTGACTTGATATCCGAGGCAAGCCTGCTAAGCAGTTCGCGGCTGAGCAAGTTCTTTAATGGTTCCGCCATATATTTCTCGCTTATGTATGCCGGATTTCTGTTTGGTTTACTCAGCCTGCACTTGATTTTTCACGGATAAACGAAACAAATTCCTGAACCAGCCGTGTTGCCAGTCTCTCAGTGTAGTAAATGCAGTAGAAATCGCGCTTCAGTTTGACGTCAGCAAGAGTTATTTTTTTGATGCTGCCTGAATTCAATTGCTGCTTGACTGCGAGGCTGGAAACAAACGCTATACCGGCACAGGCTTCCACTGCCGATACTATGGCTTGGCTTGAGCCGAGCGTAAGACGCGGTCTAAGTCTGCTTGGATTTAGCCCTGACTGAGCCAGCAATTGTTCCAATGTCTTCTGTGTTCCGGATGTTGGCTCACGGACAATGAGATGTGCTTCCTCCAATTCCTTATATGACACCTGCTCACGAGTGGCAAATGAGTGCCCGGGGTAAACAATCAGTACAATTTCATCTTCGGCTACTTTAAAGGATTCCAGGCTATGTCCTTTGGGAGGAGTTGAGCCACAAAATCCGACCTCGTAAACACCACCTTTTACGCCGTTAATGACAGAGATAGAGTCATCAACCGCCACACGTGCCCTAACAGCATGGTGCTGACTGAGGAACTCTCCGAGTAATACGGGCAAAACATATTCACCTGGTGTAGTACTGGCGGCAATCTGCAGGTCACCGCCCACGTCATCCCGAAGATGCCCCAAGTCCTTTAACAGGCTGGCTTCCTCGCAATTTACTGTTGTGGCAAACTCCAAAAGCCTTTTGCCGGCATCAGTGAGCGTAACTTTTTTATAGTTGCGGTTGATAAGGCATACGCCCAAGTCATGTTCCAGTTTCTGTATCTGGAAAGAAACTGCCGGCTGGCTAACCGATAACTTTTTGGCCACAGCCGAAAAGCTTCCGAGTTTTACAAGTTCGGTATATGTCTTTATGTAGTCAAGATTCATTGTTTGCCTCCATATACGCTATTATAAACCACGAATAGCACTTTATAAACAAATTTTATCATATTTTTAATTTCAAATGTGCTGTCCTATATCTTTACCCGCCGAATGATTCAATACTCCTACAAACTGGTTAAGCACAAAAGAATGTCGTATGGCACTGGTAATAAATCCCTTGGCGGCCTTAATTGCCTCACTTACAGGAACTCCCTTTGCAAGTTCAGCCGTGATAGCCGCAGAAAATGTGCACCCGGCGCCGTGGGTATTTGACGTGTCTATTCTGTCGCTTTCCAAAACCTCAAATGCCTTTCCGTCATAAACAACATCAACCGCACTATTATGCTCAATACCCTTTCCGCCCTTAATAACAACGCATTCCACCCCAATTTGCCTTATTATTTGTGCCGCTTCCTTCATATGTTCCACTGTTGTAATCGTGCCAATGCCACTGAGTTGCGACGCCTCAAAGATATTTGGGGTTACAACAGTCGCCAGAGGTATCAGCGCTTTTTTGTAACAGTCTGTGTTCTCAGGGTTAAGCGGTTCTCCCGCTCCCTTGCACACCATCACAGGATCAACTACAACATTTTTCAGGTCATGCTTTTTGACAGTATACGCCGCAAGTTCAATGATATCAGAGGTTGGCAGCATACCGGTTTTTAGGGCATCAACGCCAACTCCATCAATAATCGTTGTAAGCTGTGCCTTGATTATTTCAAGAGCGACAGGGAAAACCTGATGGTTCCAATTGTTATGCGGGTCCATGGCAACCATAACCGTAAGTGCGGTCATGCCATAAACCCCAAGTTCCTGAAACGTTTTCAAATCAGCCTGTATACCAGCCCCACCACTTGAGTCGGAACCGGCAAGGCTCAGCGTTTTTTTCATGTTATATCCTCCTTACCATCTGCAAAAAATACTACAAACAGCTGCCGTCTACAACAGCCGCTAACTCAACCTATTAACAACAAAATCTGCATCTACATGACACTATAAAGCATTTCGGCATAAGATGGCAGCGGCCAGTGTTTTTTTGCCACTACAGACTCAAGTTCGTCGGTTATTAAACGCAACTCTGACATTGTGCCAAGTATTTTATCGCGGTAAAATCTTGCACGCGCAAGTATTTCATGCTCATCTTTGGACGCGGCGATTGCCTCCTCAAGTACAGGCAGTTTTCTGAGAAGACAGGCTGACAAATCGGCGATTTTACCAAGCAAGCGTTCTTCGACATAGGCATCAAACGTGCCACACTCCCTTTTTTGCCGCAGAAGTTTTGCAAGTTCATTCTGGTAATCAATGCAAGCAGGCATAATACTGCTCTTTATCATATCTACCATTGTAAGCGCCTCTATGTGCAATGCCTTACAATAGCTTTCCATGAGTATCTCATAACGCGAATACAGTTCCGATTCCGTGAACACGTGATGCCTTGTAAACAGTTCGATACTCTTCTCCGAAACAAACTCAGGTAAAGAATCCACCGTATTTTTCAGGTTCGACAGCCCGCGCTGCTTAGCCTCTTCAACCCACTCATCGGAGTAGTTATTGCCGTTAAATATAATCCTCTTATGTTCGCGGATGGTTTTCTGGATAAGTTCTGCCAAATCGCGCTTGAACTCTGTTGACTGCTCCAGGCAGTCTGCGAACTGTCTTAAGACCTCGGCGATTATGGTATTCAGCACGATATTTGGGCCTGAAATTGAAAAGGCAGAGCCGAGCATGCGAAACTCAAACTTATTACCCGTAAAGGCAAACGGCGACGTGCGGTTTCTGTCGGTGGTATCCTTGGGGAAATGCGGAAGCACTGTAACGCCAATTTCCATTTCGCTCTGCTTTTTATTGTGGTACTCCGAGCTTGATTCAAGGGCAGCAAGTATATCTGTCAGCTCATTGCCGAGAAATATTGATATTATGCTGGGTGGTGCTTCATTTGCCCCAAGCCTATGGTCATTTCCGGCACTGGCAACCGATACACTTAACAAGTCCTGATAATCATCAACCGCCTTGATGACGGCAACCAAAAACAGTAAAAACTGTGCATTCTCATGCGGTGTTTCCCCGGGCTCAAGCAGATTGATACCCGTGTCTGTTGAAAGGGACCAGTTGTTATGCTTGCCGCTGCCGTTAACACCTGCAAACGGTTTTTGAT
>WRHS01000050.1 GCA_009783135.1 Dehalococcoidia bacterium | reverse complement strand
GAACTGAAAACAAAAGCCCGCGCTACGCATTTTAGCAGAAAGATAAGTGGTGGGTAGTAGAGGTCTCGAACCTCTGACCTCAGCGATGTCAACGCTGCGCTCTAACCAACTGAGCTAACCACCCTTAGTGCATTATCTTACATGAGAGGCAAAATACCGTCAATCGCTTGCCTCTAAAGACGATTGGGCAAAGCAAAACGCGCCAGTGCTGCTGCCAGCGCAGATTTCAACACGTCTCCGGCAATGAAAGGTAACACTCCGGCAACAAAAACAGATGTAATCGTAGCTGTGCCGCCTGTATTATGCATCCAAAAACCCAACCACAACACGCCCGGCAAATATATCAGCACCAAACTGGCAATAAGCATCAGCCCAAACATTTTGCTAAAGCCACAATATTCAGGCTTGCGGTCAACGAAGTAACCCAAGAACAATGTCGCAAATACAAAACCAAGCAAATAGCCGCTTGTTGGGGTAAATCCACTCATAGCACCGGTAAACCAAGGCACGCCAGCCAAACCCAACGCAGCATAAATCAGCATACTTACGCCGCCCCACCTGCGTCCTAGCATTACACCAGCCATAATTACGCCAAAAGTTTGACCAGTCAAAGGCACGGGAAAGAAAGGAACGCGCACCTGTGCCAGCACTCCAATTAACCCTGCCGTCAGAACGGCACTGGTAATTTTCCAAGGCAAACTAGCCTGACAACGCCAATAAAACGCGCCGTAGCGAAACCGACCAAACACAGCTGTAATACTCTGCATATATACCTCAAAAAACATATGAACCGATTGATATCTAACGGGGCTTACGCACGCCAATAAGAGCAACCTCAACATTTCTCCCGCAGTGTGCACACACCGTATTGATGGAAACGGCCTGATTCATAACACGCTCAATGACGGCAGAAACCATGGAATCAATATTATCAAGCCTGTCATCAAACATGTCCAAGCGCTGACGCAGGTTTTCCAAAGTAGGAGGTTCTTTCCCTTTCATATCTTTTGCCATCGTCGCTCCCTCTGGTTCAGAATAGCCACATTATAAGTGAGGCAATTCATAAGTGTCAAAGGAAAATACCCTGCCGACGCACCACGCAGGCATACAATAGGGCAACCATAACTTTTATCAATACACACCCTAATGAACTCAGGACTTGCCTGCCTGTCGCGACAACAAAGTAGCTACTGTAAATATAATCAGCTACCCTATGGTTAGCCGATATTCTTCAGCAGGTTACCCATTTCAATAGCTGAAACGGCCGCATCAAAGCCCTTGTTGCCCATCTTGGTTCCGGCGCGCTCAATTGCCTGCTCCAACGTGTCTGCAGTTATGACGCCGTTGATAATCGGCACCCCTGTCTGCAATGAAATGCTGGCAATACCTTTGTTAAGTTCAGATGCCACATACTCAAAATGCGGCGTGCCACCACGAATAACCGCACCCAAGCAGATAACTGCGCTATAATTGCCTGTCTGGGCCATTTTAAGAGCCGCCAGCGGTATTTCAAAAGCCCCCGGCGTCCATGCAATGTCGCAGCTGTCGGCACTCACGCCATGGCGTAAAAGCGCATCCTTTGCTCCGTCAAGCAAGCGCTCGCTGATGAACTCATTGAAACGCGAGACAACTACGGCGAATTTCAGCCCTTCACCTGCCAAATTACCTTCAAATGTTTTGCTCATGTAGTTCCTCCTTATTTGACCGTACAACTGTCCGGTGCATCATCTGTTATTTTCAATATATGACCCATTTTGGATTGCTTAGTTTCCAAATATCTGCGATTATGCGGATTAGGTGGTACAATAATAGACACTATCTCCACTACTTTCAACCCATATCCCTCAAGACCCACCACTTTCTTGGGGTTATTTGTCATCAGGCGAATTTCATTCAGCCCAATATCAGCCAATATCTGCGCCCCAATACCATAATCGCGAAGATCCGCTCCAAAACCTAATTTGATATTGGCCTCTACTGTATCAAGTCCTTTGTCCTGTTCTGCATATGCACGCAGCTTATTATGGAAGCCTATGCCGCGCCCTTCCTGCCGCATATACAAAATCACCCCGCGCCCCCCATCGGCCACCATTTTCATGGCAATATCCAATTGCTCTCCGCAGTCACAACGCTGGCTACCAAAGACATCTCCCGTGAGACATTCGCTATGTACGCGCACCAACACAGGCGCGCCTTTTTGTATATCGCCCATAACCAGCGCCAAATGCTCACCAGGCTCAATATCGCTTTTATACGCAAGTGCACGAAACTCACCATAACACGTCGGTAACTTGGTTTCCGTAACCATATGCGCAAGCTTATCATGACGACGCCTGTAGGCAATAAGATCTGCCACAGTTATGATTTTCAGCCCAAGCTTCTGAGCCTGTATTTCAAGTTGCGGCAAGCGCGCCATGCTGCCGTCCTCATTCATAATCTCACAACACACCCCTGCAGGATACAACCCTGCCAGCCGCGCCAAGTCCACTGTAGTTTCGGTATGCCCTGCCCTCACCAGCACGCCACCATCGCGGGCACGCAGAGGGAATATGTGCCCGGGCCTGGCAATGTCATCCGGCTTGCTGTCAGGGTCAATGAGCACCTGAAGCGTAACAGCACGGTCTTGTGCCGAAATACCGGTTGTCACGCCATGTTTTGCCTCAACAGAGATAGTGAACGCCGTGGAATGCGCCGAAGTGTTTTCATCTACCATAAGGGGGATATTAAGCGCATCCAGCCGCTCGCCAGTCATAGGTGCACAGATAAGACCACGAGCATGCACCGCCATATAATTGACTGCCTCAGGCGTCACTTTTTCGGCAGCCATGATAAGGTCGCCTTCATTCTCGCGGCATTCATCATCGACCACGATAACAAATCTGCCGGCCCTAATATCAGCAATAGCTTCCTCAATAGTCGCAAATCCCATATTTTCCTCGCTTCTAATGCATTATTTTAGACAAACCCGTGCTCGCGCAAAAACTCTATACTTATACTTTCACGCTTTGGAGAGCCACTAAACTGCTCCACGTATTTGGCAATAATATCCGCCTCCAAGTTTACAGTATCTCCGGTATGCATTTGTCTCAATGTGGTATTCTGCCGTGTAAAGCCCACAATGGAAACACCAAAACTCTGCTCCGTGCGCTGCGTGACAGTAAGGCTAACGCCACTTACGGCAATAAAACCCTTCTCCACGATATAACGCATCACAGTAGAGGATGCCTCAATATCGATAAGCAAAGATGCCTCACGCGGCATAACATGTTTAATGCGCCCTACGGCATCCACATGCCCCTGAACCAAGTGCCCCCCCAACCCCTTATCTAGAGTTAATGCTCTCTCTAAATTAACAGCGGCACCACATTGCAACCCACCCAGATTTGTGCGCTGGAGTGTTTCTTCCATTATGTCAACATCAAAAGATTGCGCATCAAATCTTGTAACAGTAAGGCAAACGCCGTTGACCGCAATGCTATCGCCCAATTGCGTATTCTGTAATACCTTGCTTGCGGCAAGCGACATTCTGCAGCTGTTAATAGCTAAAACCTGCCCGATTTCCTCAACAATCCCAGTAAACATATCTACGCCAGCATTACCCCGATCTTCCTGCCACATAACCGGAAACGAGGGTATCATCACCAAATCTGGTAACAGAGATTTTCTCCAGCCGGAAAGCATCCACCAATTTTTCTGCTCCATTTCCAACTACAGCCGCGCGCCCATTACCGCCAATGACTATAGGGGCAATAAACACAAATACCCTGTCCACTAATTTCTGATCGAAGAAAGACCCAGCCAGTATACCGCCTCCCTCAACCAGTACGCTCGTCGTCTGGCGCTCTCCCAATATTTTAAGCAAAGAGCGCAAATTGATAACGCCATCATCTGTGGGAAATTCAATAATTTCAGTATCCAGCGCACCGAAAGCCTTCTTTTCTTCAGATGTAGCATTACGCCCCATAGCTAAAATAGTCCTGCCTGCCTCGCGAAACAATTTCGCGGTGTGCGGGGTACGCCCACGGCCATCCACAATCACGCGCAAAGGCTGTTTCCGGCTCGTGCCACCGCGTCCGCGCGCAAAGCGCGTTGTGAGATGAGGGTCATCTGCCAGAACAGTATTCGCACCAGCCATAATGGCATCATGCGTATGGCGCAGAGTATGAGCAAACTGACGTGACTCAGCATTGGAAATCCACCTCGACTCACCGCTGGCAGTAGCAATTTTCCCATCCAAACTCATGGCAATTTTTACTGTGATAAATGGCAAACCGGTAGTGATAAACTTAACGTAGGCCTCATTTAATTGCCGCGCTTGATCCGCATACTTACCCACAAAAGTTTTTATGCCGGCTTCCTCCAACTCCGCGCGCCCCTTACCACCCACCAGTGGATTCGGATCAATCATTGCCATATGTACGCGGCTTACTCCAGCGGAAATAATTGCCTGCGTACATGGAGAAGTGCGCCCAAAATGGCAGCACGGTTCAAGGCTGACGTAAAGCGTGCTGCCGCGAGCCTGCTCGCCTGCCTGCTCAATAGCTACGATTTCAGCATGGCGCAAACCGGGTGATTGGGTAAAACCCTGACCGACCACCACGCCGTCCTTAACTAGAACAGCACCGACCGCAGGATTAGGGGATACGTTTCCATGCGCTAGCTTAGCCAGCGAGATGGCCTGCTCCATAAAGTCCATATATGCTCACATTCTAGCACTCTCATTTTTGAAAGTGCAAATTAAAGCCTGCAAAATTAGGTATAAAATGTGGTTTCCGACTTAGACAAATGCGACTGCACCACGCATGCGTGGTGCAGTCGATAAACTAACAGGTGTTTCTGTTTTCTAAGCGATGGCGTACACAGCCTGTATGCTAACTACAATTTCAATTTCACTAGTCTGTGAATTGCTGGTAATAGTTTCATTGATATAAATCAACCTACCACGTTTAACGCCACCAAGCCTGGCAAGCTTATTGGCGCTCTCGGCAGCATCGTTCATGGCAATCTCACGTGCATTTGCATAATGCTGCTCAGGATTATCCATGAAGTAGGCAACGCCATCTAAGCGGAAGCTGTTGCCACCAGCTGTAGCCGCTGCGCTAATCACATCGTTAACACCGCTTATTTCGCGCACTTTCACCACAACAGAACTGGTTACACTATAACCATCAATTACCTGTTTGCCACTGCTATCATAGCCATAAACTGGGGAAATCTTGTAATCTGACGAAGCGATGTCACCATCAGACACGCCCTTGGACTTGACAGCTGTAATTATGGTATTCATAGATTGAGTAGCCTGCGTTTGTGCCGCCGATACACTGACAGCCTGTGTCTGCACGCCCATGTCGATGCAAGCTACGTCAGGCGTAACCCACACTTTTCCGACACCTTCCACTGAAATGCCAATGTCCTGCCAACTGGCAATACTCTGTGAAATATCAGGCGCACCGCCACCGCCGCCAAAAGTATCGCAGCCGGCAACACCGACAACCAAACACACCATAGAAAGAACTGTTCCAAATATGATGATTAATTTCTTTTTCAACTTATTGCTCCTTTCAACTCTAGTAAATGTTAGCCCTTGGAGCATTATAACGCAACACCAAACTTATCTACCAACTTTGAGACATTCAATGTGAGGCTAATCGGTCAATCATCCTTGACATTTTTAGGCATATTCAAAGGATTTTCCGTGCTGTTTTATTTTGATGCAATGAATTAACAAACTGGCTATGATAGAACTCAAGTAGTATAATTAAGCAGTTAAAATACATATCTCGTGGGATAGATGGTTATATAATGCAAATTGACGAATCGGACAATTACTCCAACGGCTCGGATAACAGCGAGAATAATGGTGCCACACTGGGTGAAAGCACACCAGAGTGTCAGGCATACGAGGAGTGGGGTGATTTCTCCTGCGCATCAGATACTCAACCCGGAGATAACGCCGCAAACCAAAAGAAGTTTGGGCTGAAAAATGCCATCCGGGAAATGCTCATAATCATAACTTTTGCTGTAGTGCTATTTTTTGGCATCAATATCACCATGCAAAACTCGGTAATCGTTTCCGGCAGCATGCAGCCGACATTGAGTGTTGGCGAACGCGTGCTGATATACAAGTTAGCCTATAAATTCGGGCATTCACCTCAGCGCGGCGACATCATCGTTTTCACGCCACCTGCGAAAGTACCCCACGACACTGACTATATCAAGCGTATCATCGGCATGCCCGGAGAAATCGTAGAAATTAAAGACGGCGAGGTCATTATACACAAGCCCGATGGCAGTAGTATTACACTTGATGAACCATATATTGCCGCACCTCCCAACTACTATTACATAAGCCCTGCGCCTATTCCTGAGGATAACTACTTTGTCATGAGCGACAATCGTAATTCTTCAGCCGACTCCCATGGAGGGTAGACCGTAACACGCGATAGTATCGTAGGTCGCGCATTTTGGTCTTTTTGGCCCTTTTCAAAGTTCGGTGCCGCCCCTAATTACAATTTACCGAAATAGCCATAGAGCGTATTATGTCAGATACTTGTACAAATAAGGCAGAAGCACTTTTTCGCAGTAGTGGAGTCGTGTTGGACGGACACTTCCAGCTGACATCGGGATTACACTCACCGGTCTATTGGGAAAAGTTTCGCATACTGGAGCATCCGGAGCACACATCCAGCCTGTGTGGCATGATTGCGGAGCACTTCAGAAATTGTGAGGCGCAGGTAGTAGCAGGTCCCACCACCGGCGGTATTATCCTTGCATTTGAGGTCGCCAAACAGATGGGCTTACGTTGCATCTTCGCCGAGAAAAATGATAGTGGATTGCGCACTTTCCGGCGCGGCTTTGTCCTTAACCCGAAAGAGAGAGTGCTTGTAGTCGATGACATCCTCACAACAGGCAAATCTGTCAAAGAGGTGCTGGGTGCTGTGGCACAACATGACGGAGTAGTTGTCGGTGTTGGTGTGCTGGTTGACCGCTCCGAGCACGAATTCGACTTTGGGTCCCCGCTATATAGCTGTCTGCGTTCCATTACACCGGCCTACCAGCCGCATGATTGTCCCCTATGCAAACAAGGCATACCTCTCGTCAAACCGGGCAGCAGTAAGCAGAAATAAGCTGCCATAGCCTGTATCGGCTATTAAGCAGAAACTGTTTCGAGTGTTATGTAATATGTGTCAAATACAAAGTGTTTGCTACACGCGCTTAAATTCTTTGCCTAACTGCTCATACGTAAGACACATCAGTGTGGGACGTCCATGCGGGCATGTGTTAGGCAGTTCCACCTGCTCCAATTGGAGCAGCAACTCGCGCATCTCATCCTCTGCCAGCGCCTGTCCGAATCTTATTGCACCGTGGCATGCCGATAAGGCAACCAGCCGCTGCATGAATTGGCTGCGCTCTCTGCCCACTGTTTCCAAAAGTTCAGTGAGCAAAACGCGCCGGTTTTTACCCGAAAGCACGCCCGGCACAGTGCGCACAATGTAGCTGTTCGCGCCGAACTCCTCCAGCAAAAATCCTAACTGCGCCAACTCATCCAAATGCGATGACAATATGGCAGACTGAGCAGGCGTTAGATCAAACGTCTCAGGGGTAAGCAGTGCCTGCACGTCAAGCTGCCCTGCCTCTTTTTCTCGCATGAGTTTTTCAAATAGGATACGCTCATGCGCCGCATGCTGGTCAATCAGATAAAGTCCATCAGGTCCCTCAGCGACGATATAGCTATTGTGCAACTGCCCCAAAAGCCTTAGCGCCGGTAGAACAGATTTTGGAGTAGTGCTTTGCGGCAGGTCATACTCAAGCGTACCCCTTTGAACTATATGATGCGTAGCTTGCGCAGCACCGATTGTATAGCGCGGCAAAAAGTCAGCTTGCAAAGCTGATTGAGGACCATGTGCTGTTGCGATTTCCGAAACGGAGGCAGCCGGTGTCGTCTGCAACAATGCCTGACGCACGGCACGCTGCACGGCGCCGAACACGGCGTTTTCGTCTTTGACCTTAACATCACTCTTGGTCGGATGAATGTTGACATCAATATCCGCGGGGGATATTTCAATGTTGATAACCGCGATTGGGTGCTTACCGGTCATCAAAAGACCTTGGTATGCCTCCTCCACTGCATAAATCAAACGTCTGGATGTTATCCAGCGTCTGTTGACGAAAAGCGAAATGTAGTTATTGTTTGAGCGCGACATCGTCGGTGCCGCCACCATGCCGCTTACCTTGATCGCTGATGCGTCATCGCCGCCGTAAGGCGTAATATCCAGCATTTGGCGCGCCACTTCCAGTCCGTAAATCTGCATCAATACGTCGGATAATTTGCCGCTACCAGTGGTACTAAGGCGGGTTTTGCCATCATTTATCAGTGTAAACTTTATCTCCGGATAAGCCGTGGCATACTGGCTCAGCACCAGCGCAATATGTGACGCCTCGCTGTGCTGCGATTTAAGAAATTTCAAACGGGCCGGCACTGACTGAAACAGACGTACCGCGCTGATGCTGGTACCCTGTGCGCGCCCCAGCGCTCCTTTTTTGAACACCTTACCGCCGCGAAACTCCAGCATTCCACCACCGATAGCCCCCGCCTGACAAGATGTAATTACCACGTCGGCCACAGCAACAATAGAGGGCAAAGCCTCTC
>WRHS01000049.1 GCA_009783135.1 Dehalococcoidia bacterium | reverse complement strand
TTCACAAAATTTCTCATAAGAATAATCCATATTTTCTCCTATATCTTGAAAGAAAGCTTCATTATCATTCTCCAATAACTTTCGTAATGCGTACCCCCACCAGGTCCTATATGCCAATGGGGATTTGTGGAACCACCATGAGATGCATTGTGCTTCGACCATGAAATATTTCCCCTCCCATCCGCATAATTAGTTGTACTCCCTCGATTGATTCGTGCGTAAGGCTTATTGTTTTTCATGGACATATGCTCCCCACTACTAATTGTGCTTGTTCCTGCATGCCTCATATACATTCTGCCGCCAAAAGAACTGGCGCCAGAAGCCAGATTCAGCCCCAGATATGACAAACCATAAGCAGTATCACTCATGCCGGTCCACTCTTGAATGTAATTCTTGCCTGTAATGGCACCAGCCATCTCGTTAGTTCCAAGCGCCATTGTTGCTCCACCAATAAGGATTAATGCTGTTCCAGCTATCTGACCAGGCAATCCATAACTCCACAATGATATTCCAGTAGAAACAGCACCATACCCATTCATAATTGAAGTTGCGCCGCCAATAAATTGAGCTATTTGCGGTTCTACGGCATAAGATATTAAACTTATTCCTCCACCGATAATAAGCGATGCACCAAGCCCGCCTCCAACACCGGTAGCACATAAAGCTACACCGACAACTACTTGTCCCGCACCTATTGCCCACTGCCACCATGACGCTAGCCCATAGGTATCAATAAACATCACAGGGTTGTTGTTGGCATAGGTGTACCAGTTTAACCCGTCTCTAATCGGGTCCTCAGAAAGCATGCGTGAATTCGCAGGGTCATATTATCTCGCCTACTAATCAACAATATCTACCTGACGCGAAAAGCACGTACGGCAAGAGCGCAAAGTCACTCAACTACTCTGATAATCGTCAATGGCAGCACGCAAAGTGTCAACCGCCAAGTCTGCACAGTGGTGATCTTCTTCCGGCAAACCTTGTAATTCATCTATCACGTTCTTTGGCGTAATTGCTTTAGCTTCCTGCAGCGTTTTATTTCTCGCCAGTTCGGTGACAACACTGGCACAAGCAGTGCACGTTATGCAGTCATCACAGGTAAAGGCTGCATTCACCACGCGGTCATCTTCGACTTCCAGCCAAATAGATATGGTTTCATCATAACTATCATTGATGATACCGAAGCACGAATGGTTTTTAAGTTCACTAGCATTACGCGGAAAAACCATATGGTCAGCCGCCACTTCAGAATAAACCTGGCTATATGTCTCTTTCAAAGCAGCCCAATACTTATCTAATGCTCCATCGCCTATACCTGACATGTCATGCACCACCTTATCATATTTTAACTACTCTCAGTTCAGTTGAAAAAGCAATATTCTGACAAACCTATCCATTGCCGTTGAATTTGTTAGTAATCGGCAAGCGCCGGTCCCGCCCAAAAGCACGCGTCGTTATCTTGATGCCTGGAGGGGATTGCCTGCGTTTATATTCGCTTCTGTCAACTAATCTGGCTGCTTGTCGCACAACATCCTCATCCAATCCCATATTGACCATCTGCTCTACGCTCTTGTCCTCTTCTACGTAAGCCTTAAGAACCTGGTCTAAAACGTCGTATGGCGGCAGATTATCACTATCACGTTGATTAAAGCGCAATTCAGCAGACGGCGGTTTATCTATAACAGATTGCGGTATTATGTCGTATCCGGCACAAGCATTGCGATAGGCCACCAGCTTATATACCAGTGTTTTTGGCACATCTTTCAAAATTGCAAAACCGCCGGCCATATCGCCGTATAATGTGGCATAACCGGTAGCCATCTCGCTCTTGTTGCCGGTTGGCAATACAAGCCAGCCGAATTTGTTGGAAAGTGCCATAACAAAATTTCCGCGAATACGCGCCTGAATATTCTCCTCCGTGGTATCAGTTCCGGCATCACCAAACACGTCACATAAACTATCAAGATAAGACTTGAAGGTATTTTCTATGGGAAGCGAAATTAGTTTTATTCCCAAGTTATGCGCCAGTAGCAACGCATCTGTTTTGCTGCCTTCAGAAGAAAAACGCGACGGCATGGAAACGCCGATAACATTTTCTTTTCCCAAGGCATCAACGGCAACACTGGCCACAAGGCTGGAATCCACCCCTCCAGACAACCCCAATACCACCTTTTTGAAACCGTTTTTATAGATGTAATCACGCGTACCAAGCACCAAAGCGTTATAGATTTCCGCATCAATGGCATACTCAACCACGTTGCGCGGCGGGACGGCAGGTTTGTCAATATTGTCAGATTGTTGCGACACAATCACCTGACGGACTGGCCACACAGTAGCCATATCACAACCTTGGTTCCATGCGGAATCGCCTACTCGCGCTTGTGCCACCGCCTCCAGGTCAATATCCACTACAATGAAATCCTCAGCAAACTGTTGCCCGCATGCCAAAATTTCACCTTTTTCACTCAGAACAATACTGCCGCCGTCAAAAACCAACTCGTCCTGCCCACCAACCATGTTGTTGTAGGCCACAATAGCCACATTATCCAATGCCTGTGAGACAAGTCGAGCAATGCGCTCTTTCATCCTGCCGTAATGATAGGGCGAAGCGCTGATATTCAGAATAACCTCAGCCCCGGCATGCGCCTGCATGCGCGCAGGTCCGTCAACCTGCCAAATATCATCACATATGTTTATACCTACCACGACTCCATCAATCACATACACAGGACATTCTGAACCGGGCTTAAAATAGCGGTCTTCATCAAACACGCCATAATTTGACAGAAAAATCTTGCGGTATGTGCCAATATGTTTTCCGTCGCAGATAATAGCAGCGGCATTATACAGATAGTCACCGGACTCCACATACCCTGCAATCACACTCAATCCACTCGACGCTTGTACCAGCTTATCAAGATATTGCAGGTTTCGTTCAATAAACTGAGGCTTTAACAGTAAATCTTCCGGTGGATAACCGCAAATAGCCAATTCTGGAAAAACAACCAATCCCACATTCAGCCGACGCGCCTCATCAAGCACATGCAGCATCTTGTCCAAATTGCCGGAAAAATCACCGACAGTAACGTCAAGTTGCGCCATGCCCAGTCGTAAAGTGCGCGCTTGTTCATTCATCCTGGCATGATTATAGCATTTTAATGGCATGACGAAAGTATTCAATCCCACAAACACATAGAGTTTTTTGCTTTTGGCATATTTTCTCAAGAAGTCTGAAATGAATGTTATCGCAAGATTTCTGCAAAAGCAGCGTTCAAGAATACTCTTTTCGAGAGTCCATTGAATAGCACGCCATTTGGCATACACCAGCTGCATATTGGCAACCAATGCTTAGAATGGATTACTGCTTGTCCATGAACTAATTTGAACATGGCGCAAATTTGCGGCAATAAGGCTATGTCGCAGGCTTAAATGACTGCGTCAAGGCAGCCACGGCAGCAATAGCAGCAACGCGCTTGGTATCATCAAAAACCTCGGCGAGTTTGGCATCCAATGGTTGTTCCTGCTCCATGATGTTCTTCATGTCGTCAATCAGCGTCGTTTCATTTTCAATGAAATGCGTACTGAAATCTCCTGATACAAAATGCGCATTGGACATGACCGCCTTATGGAATGGGATATTGGTCTTCACACCCACAATAATGTATTCATAGAGAGCACGCTTCATGCGAGCAATAGCCTCTTCGCGGTCGCGCCCCCATGCGATTAGTTTAGAAACCATGGAATCATACATATAAGGAATGGTATAACTCGGATGAACGCCTGAGTCGACGCGCACACCGGTACCACCGGGAGAGCGATAACCGCGCAGCTTGCCAGTGGAAGGCGCAAAGTCCGCCAGTGGATCCTCGGCGTTGATGCGGCACTCAATGGCCCAGCCATTAAGCTTGATATCTTCCTGTTTGAATGAGAGCGGCGCACCCTGCGCTGTGTTAATCTGCTCTTTTACGATATCAATACCGGTAACCATCTCGGTAACAGGATGTTCGACCTGAACGCGTGTATTGGCTTCCATGAAATAAAATTCTCCGTCGGATAAAATAAACTCTATCGTACCGGCACTTTCATAATTCACCCATTTGCCGACTTTGACGGCAATCTCACCCATTTTGCGACGCAACTCAGGCGTAATAGCAACGGAAGGGCATTCCTCAATCAGCTTTTGATAGCGCCTTTGTATGGAGCACTCACGTTCGCCCAAATAAACCATGTTGCCGAAGCTATCACCCATAATCTGGAACTCAATATGTCGCGGCTCTTTAATGAAACGCTCAATATACACATCAGGCACGCCGAAAGCCTTGTCAGCCATATTTTGCGAGCCGGCGATTGCATTCTCCAGTTCGGCCTCACAATTGGCAACTTTCATGCCAATGCCCCCACCACCGCCACATGGCTTGATAATTACCGGATAACCAACCTGTGATGCAAGCTTTTTTGCCTGTGGTAAATTATTCACCACTTCATCGCCACCAGGTACAACAGGCACGCCGGCTTTTTGCATCTCCTGTCTGGCAGCAATCTTATTACCCATCAGTTCCAGCACCTTGCTGGAAGGTCCTATGAACTTGATACCAACGTCACTGCAAGCCGTACAAAATGCGGCATTTTCCGAAAGAAACCCGTATCCCGGATGAATGGCATTAGCACCTGAGGCAAGTGCAACCTCAATAATTTTATTTATGTTAAGGTAACTTTCCGATGCTTTAGACGGACCGATAAAATAAGCTTCGTCGGCATACTTGGCGAACAGGGCATTCTTGTCAGCTTCAGAGTATACTGCAACCGATTTGATGCCAAGTTCACGGCAGGCACGCATGATGCGAATTGCAACCTCGCCGCGGTTTGCAACCAGAATTTTATTTATCATCGGATTCCACAATCATAATAACGTCTTTGGCGCTGACCAGTTCGCCGTCATGCACAAACACCTCTTTCACCACGCCGCCATGCTGCGCGCAAATCTCTGATGCCATCTTCATAGCTTCAATAGTTGCCACCACGTCACCCTGAGCAACCTTGTCACCGACATTGGCACGCACAGTCAAAATCATGCCATTCATAGGTGCCAATACGGCACCTTTCTGATCGGCACTGGCTTTCTGTCTGACAGGAGACACATCCGTCACACCACTTGAGATTGGTGATACCTTAACGTTAAACACGTCGCCGTCCACATCCACGCTGAACTCTGTCGGAACAGAGGCGGACTGCGCTGCGGCAGGAGTAGCGGAGGCAACCTGTGAAGGCACAAGTGTTTCCTCTTTCATTTCGCCACGCAGGAATTTCACCGCAATCTCAGGATATAAAGCATAAGTCATAACGTCTTCGTCACTTTTAGCTATGCCAAGTTTATGCGTTTCCTCCTTGACTTTGTTCATTTCCGCAGGCAGCAAATCTGCCGGGCGCACGGTAACCGCTTTTTCATCACCGATGACGGCACGACGCACCTGCTCATTGACTTCACCTACTGCCGCACCATAAAGCCCCATCAAATAGTTCTTGGTCTCACGTGTCACCTGCTTGTAGCGCTCACCGCTCAAAACGTTAAGCACTGCCTGAGTGCCAACTACCTGACTGGTTGGAGTCACAAGCGGGGGATAACCCAAATCGGCACGAACACGCGGTATCTCAGCATACACGTCATGCAAACGATCAAGCGCATTCTGCTCGCGCAGCTGGCTCACCAAATTGGAAATCATGCCACCAGGGATTTGGTGCAGCAACACGGACGCGTTAGGCCGCGTGGCTTCAGCAGTGAATAGCATGCGATACTTATTGCTCAAACTCAGGAAATAGTCATTTATTTCGTTCAGTTTTGCAAGATCAAGCCCTGTATCATAAGGCGTACCCTGCAACGCTGCCACCACGCTTTCCGTAGGCGGTTGGGAAGAACCCCAACCGAAGGCTGAAAATGCCGTGTCCAGTATATTGGCACCGGCACGGGCGGCCGTAAAATAGCTGATGGGGGCCATGCCGCTTGAGCAATGTGAATGCAATACGACAGGTATTTTCACGCGCTGCTTTATGGCAGTAACAAGGTCAGTAGCAGCCTGCGGTGAAATTAGACCAGCCATATCCTTGATGCACACCGCGTCACTTCCAATGTTCTCCAACTCCTGTGCCATTTCGGCAAAACGCTCAAGCGTGTGGACAGGGCTCGTGGTATAACAAATCACACCCTGCACCGTACCACCAAATTCCTTAACGGCACTGACGGATGCACGCATATTGCGTATGTCATTCAGGGCATCGAAAACACGAAACACATCTATGCCGTTCTTTACCGACAATCGCACAAACTCGCGCACCACATCGTCAGCATAATGGCGGTATCCCACAAGGTTTTGACCGCGCAACAGCATCTGCAAACGCGTGTTCTTCACCGCTTTGCGAATTGTGCGCAGGCGCTCCCAAGGATCTTCATTGAGGAAGCGGATGCAGCTGTCAAATGTGGCACCACCCCACACCTCAAGGGAATAGAAACCGACCTTATCCAACTCGCCCAGTATGCCCAGCATATCGCGGGTACGCATACGTGTAGCAATGAGCGACTGATGCGCATCTCTAAGTGTTGTATCGGTAATTAGTGTAGTCATATAACTGCTCCAGCCATTTGTCAGATAAGCCCAACAAATGAATATCCAAGTATTTTAGCCCAATGCGCACTTATCGGCAAATATTTTGCAGGGTATGAGCATAAGCGGAAAAACAATTCAACCAACGAAACTCAAATCTGTCGGTTCGCCTGCCAAAGGTTATTACAGTTTTGCAGGCTGTTGCTTAAATAAAGGCAACACAACAACATGCTGCCGGCATCACGTATTTATACCGGCGACCGCTTCAAATTTAATGATTTCTTCCTCAACGGCACGGCTAAACCCTTGCGGTCCAACATCCTTAATACGCACCAAGTCTTTCACCTTAACCTTGGTCCAGCGCTTATCTATTTCCTGCACCAACATCGGATGGTCGCAAACCTGCAGCATGGATACGTCGTTGAGCCCATTCCCTATGGCAAAAGTTGAAATACTATTAAAGTTGAGTTTAAACAACTCGCAAAGAATTTTTACCGCTTTGCCTTTGTCACTTCCAAGACCTACCTCAAAGAATCTTCCGCCAAAAACGCTGTGCAACCCTTCTTTCATCATGGCATCCTGTAAGGATTTCATAAGCCGCCCGTTGATCTGCTCGTCAACAATAAGTGTTTCGCTATAGCAGCGTTCTCGTGCCAGTCGCGCCTGTTGCAGCGTAAGACCGGTACGTTGCGCCAACTCATCTACATCCATATTTCCGAATGTACTAAAAGGCACACTGCAACTCTGTGCAACAAGCTGCAATCGCTGCTTTATCTCGGCAAAAGGTGCGCCAAGTTCTATCACTTGGTACTCATCCTGCGTTTTGTTGAAAGAGAACGGAAAGCGAAAATAGTCTTTTGGAATATATATAGCCCCGCCGCTTTCCACAATAAACGGATCTTTGATATCCAACTCACGCCGCAACGCTTCTTGTTCAGCCAGCGTCTTGGCAGAACAAAGCACCAAAGGTATCCGACGTTCCTGAAGATTACGAATACCCTGAAGCGCAGGAGCATATGTGTAGCTTTGCGGGTGCAAAATCGTGCCGTCAATATCGCTGAAAAGAACCTTTTGCGCATTGCCTGGCTGCTTGTAACGGGAAGGCTTCTCGCCTAACAGCCATCCACCGGGCAGCGCTATGTCGCCAAATTGAGTTTCCAGTGCTTCGGCAAACAATTTTATATCGGCTTTCTGTGGTGGAGGCAACAGGTGGACATGCGGCACTTCCTGATCTTGTGCAATACACTCCGATTCAACCAGCTGGTTCAATATCAACTTGCGCGTAGAGTCCTCACACAACTGGCTATGATAAATTACCGCAAGGCTGGGCACAAGCATACCCTGAAACAAGTGCTCATTGTCATTGCGCTCTTCATGCAGATGCGGATTAATCGTTTCTGTTTGAATTATGTCAACACCATTTTGTGTAACCAGATTATCCGCCACCGGCACAGCGCCGCCAAACTGCTCAAGCACTGAAATCAATTCCTGTGTTTCAACAGCATAGCCGGTAGCGTAAGGCAACCTCATTGCCAAATTCAAACTCATGGCATGCTCACCGGCATTGGATGTTTTCACAACTCCGGTTTCAAAGCGCCCTTTTGTGGAGATAAAGTGATTCATATAGCGGTTGGTAACCTCAGAAACACGTCCCCACTTTTTGAAATACAACTCGCCAATCATTTTAGGCTTGTAATGCCACAAAATGCGCACCATGCTTAGCGGTGACTGGGCCAGCACAAATCCTATGGCATAATGCTTGACGTACTCCCACACCGCACCAGGCACAAAATTGTCCGCATCAATAAAACCCACATACTCTTTCTCCAGCATGGCGCACAACAGCAAGCCTACAAGCATTCCCTCGCTCTTGCCTGATCTGATATAACCATCATCATCAAGCAACTCGCTATAGCCGGAACACTCTACGGCTCGCGCTAGGAATGGATCTCTCTGGTGCACAATGATGGCGCGTCGTCCGGTGGACTGGCAAAAGCGCTCCAGAATATCCAGCTCACTCTTGAAATAATCTATGCCGCTACGTTGACTATTGGACACAACAATTATTTGGCAATTATGCGGAATACCGCTCAGGACGCCCTCAAAAACCTTTAACTCTTCGTCTTTGACAGGAATCACAATGGCCATCTTTTTCTCGATGGCTTCTATTGCCTCATGCTCAATAATCTGTGCCTGTCCTGCTCCCACAACCGCAGAGCGTGACGAACCGGAATCCAGTTCCAAAAGACGCCGCACATCATGGATTCTTACAGAGCCAAGATGCTCAACCGCTGAAAGATTTTCAATCCTCAAACTATTCCCCTGCCTTGAAATAAGAGCCTCCGCGGCAACGCCGCCCGCCCATTATAAAGGCTTATGGTATCACGAGCAAATTTAGGCACGGTTTAGGTGTATTAATGTGAATTATTTCACCAAAAAACCAAACTGCATTCTCACCAAATTGAGATCATCTATGGCTCTGAATGCACCAAGGCTTATTTGTAAAGTGCGTTCGTAAACGGCTATACTTTGCCGTCATCCGGTTTTAACTTTTTTGCCATTGTAGGACATTTTTACAAAATTAAATTTGCAGTTTGGCGTGCTTTTAAATGAATTTAAGTAACCGCAGATTAAAGCAGTCAAAAGCCACACCGCAGTTGCTGAGTTATCCAAAAACTCATTCCAACCACATTTGAGAGCCATTATACCCCGGAAT
>WRHS01000048.1 GCA_009783135.1 Dehalococcoidia bacterium | reverse complement strand
AGCGCTCTGCGTCAAAGGCTGGAGGAATTGGGATACAACCTGTCAAAAGATGATTTTGAGCGCGCTTTTACGTCTTTCAAGGAACTGGCTGATAAAAAGAAAGAGGTCACAGTGCGCGACCTTGAATCGCTGATGGCTGAGGACAAGCGCACTGTGACCGAGTATTATCATCTGGAGCGCATACAGGTGACATGCGGCGATCGTGGCATTCCGACTGCCGCCGTTAAGCTTATCGGACCAAACGACGAGGAACTAGCCGACGCCTCATTGGGCACAGGACCGGTGGATGCTGCATATAAGGCCATCAACCGCATTGTGAAAGTGCCCAATAAACTCACCGAGTTTTCCGTCAACTCAATTACGGCCGGTATTGACGCCATCGGCGAGGTGCTGATTCGCATTGAAGCGGACGGCGTAAGCTATACCGGGCGCGGTGCCGATCCCGATATTGTCGTAGCATCGGCTAAAGCGTACATGCACGCCCTCAACCGCCTGATTGCCACATGCATGCCCGGCAGGCAAAACAGCAGCGCTGCGTAAGCCAGCCTCAGCAGGAACATAACATCGTGTTTATGGTTTGATATACTGTATTATTTCTTAATACAAGAAAAATATGTTCAGTAAATGAGATAAGTGATATGACATTAGCAGAAAGAATACTCGCAGCCCATTGCGGCAAGGCATCGGTTGCGCCGGGTGATTTCATCAGTGTGCGCCCTGACGTAATTCTCTCGAACGACGTCACAGCGCCCATTGCTATAAAAGAATTCCGCAAGCTTGGCGTGAAAAAAGTATTTGATGCATCCAAAATCGTGATGGTACCGGATCATTTCGTGCCCAATAAGGATATCGCCTCAGCCGAGCAGGTCAAGATGCTGCGTGAGTTCGCCCGCGAACAGGGCACTATTTATTTTGAATGCGGACAGATGGGCATTGAGCACGTGCTGTTACCAGAGCAGGGTTTGGTGCTTCCGGGAGATCTGGTCATCGGGGCTGACTCGCATACCTGTACCTATGGTGCGCTGGGTGCGTTTGCAACCGGTATGGGCTCAACCGATATCGCCACAGCTATGGCCACCGGTGAGATTTGGATGAAAGCACCTCCCACCATCCGCTTCGTATATCACGGGACCTTGTCCAAATGGGTAAGCGGCAAAGACCTCATACTTTACACCATCGGGCAAATCGGTGTTGACGGGGCATTGTATGCCGCCATGGAGTTTACCGGCGAGGTTATTGACGGGCTTTCCATGGACGGGCGCTTTACCATGTCCAACATGGCCATTGAGGCAGGGGGCAAAGCCGGACTGTGTCGCCCCGACAATACCGCCAAAAGTTATGTACAGTCCCGTGCCAAGAAAGACTATACATGCTACGAATTAGGTCCGGCATCCGAATGCGCTAAAGTGTATGAGTGGGACATATCCAAAATTGAGCCGCAGGTGGCAGCACCTCATCTGCCGTCAAATACAAAACCGGTATCCGCCTTTGCGGATGTGGCTATTCATCAGGTGGTTATTGGCTCATGTACCAATGGTCGTATGGAGGACCTGCGCTTAGCCGCATCAATAATCAAAGGCAAAAAGGTCGCGCCTTTCGTGCGCTGCATTGTAATTCCGGGCACACAACAGATTTATCTTAAGGCCATTCGCGAAGGGCTAATTGAAACATTGATTAGCGCCGGATGCGCTGTTTCCACACCTACGTGCGGGCCGTGTCTTGGCGGGCATATGGGCATACTGGCCGAGGGCGAACGCGCCGTTGCCACCACAAACCGCAATTTCGTCGGGCGTATGGGCTCACCCAAAAGCGAGGTCTACCTCGCCAACCCTGCGGTTGCCGCCGCATCCGCCGTTCTGGGACGCATCGCGTCACCGGACGCCCTGTAAACGCTGCGGCGCTTGTTGACATAATTTATTCTAAGGATTTTAAATGACAGTTGAAGAAGATAGTGTTCGCGTGAGGTTAATGGTCAAGCCCAACTCCAAGGTTTGCCTCTTTCATGCGCGCAAAAACCTCTTGCCTCCGTTTATGGCTGGGGACCTCAACCTCATGCTTGACTGGGCTGAGAACGAATGCGACAGCGTTATTTACTGGCTGCAGCCAAACGATGAACAGGGCGACATCATGGCGCATCTTGAGCAGCAGATTAAGCCATCCGGCCGGATATGGCTCGTTCTTTCCGCTGCTCCCCAGGCAACAATTGAGCGCATCAGGCAGGACGTCAGCGACTACACCAATCTCAGGGCAGGCAAGGTAGTAGATATCGGCGAGAATGAGGTTGCCCTGCTGTTTGCGCTTAGAAAAAGTGCATTGGAAGACAAAGAGAGTTGAGCTTAAGAATGGGAGAAACGGGTATGCTTACGGGAAAGGTTTTTAAATACGGGGCAAACGTTGACACCGATGCCATTATTCCGGCGCGCTACCTCAATATTTCAGAGCCGGCGGAACTTGCCAAGCACTGCATGGAGGACATTGACCTCGATTTCGTTAAGAATGTGCGCCATGGTGATATCATTGTTGCCACAAGCAACTTTGGCTGCGGTTCGTCGCGTGAGCATGCCCCCATTGCCATCAAGGCAGCCGGTTTGTCGGCTGTAATCGCCACGTCATTTGCACGTATATTTTTCCGCAACAGCATCAATATCGGGCTTCCGCTATTTGAGTCCCCCGAAACGGTATCAAGCACGGATGCAGGGGATACGCTGCAAATCGAACTGGAAACAGGCATGATCAAAAATATTACCAAAGGACTAACTTTCAAAGCCAAGCCATACCCGCGTTTCATGGCGCAGATTATCGCATCCGGCGGGCTGGTTGAGTACACCAGACAAAAGCTTGAAAGCGAGGCGTTATGAAATACATAATTGCGCAGTTGCCCGGCGACGGCATAGGCCCTGAGGTCACATCTCAGGCAGTGAGGGTGATGCAGCAAATCGGCAAGCTTTACGGCCATACGTTTGAGGTAAAAACCGGTCTAATCGGCGGCGTTGCCATCGACCTTACCGGATCATCTCTGCCGCCGGAAACACTAAAGCTGGCCAAGACCTCGAATGCTGTGCTACTGGGTGCCGTAGGAGACCCGAAGTTTGACGACCCTAAAATAAAGGAACGCCCCGAAAATGGGCTGCTTTCCATCCGCAAGAATTTGAAGCTGTTTGCCAATCTGCGTCCGGTAAAGGTATATGACGAGTTACTTGAAGGCGCCATGCTCAAAGCAAACGTTATAAAAGGAGCCGATTTTGTTTTCGTAAGAGAGCTCACCAGCGGCTTGTATTTCGGTAAGCCCAAGAAACGCTGGGAAACATCCTCAGGCAGAAAAGCGGTTGACTCCATGTATTACACCGAGCAGGAAATCGAGCGTATTGTGCGCGTAGGCTTTGAGTTGGCACGGTTGCGGCGCAAGAAATTGACCTCCGTGGACAAAGCAAACGTTCTGGAGTCATCACGCCTTTGGCGGCAGGTAGCGAATGAGGTTTCCAAGAACTATCCGGACGTGACACTGGAGCATCTTTTGGTTGACACGTGTGCTATGAGTCTTATACGTACTCCTCGAGATTTCGACGTAATCGTAACCGAGAATACTTTCGGCGACATACTCACAGATGAGGCATCCATGCTTGCCGGTTCCATGGGCATGCTGCCATCCGCCTCTTTGGCAGGCATACCGGCAAAAGGAGAGCATATATTCGGACTGTATGAGCCCATCCACGGCTCGGCCCCAACCATAGCCGGAAAGGATATAGCAAACCCCATAGCCACCATACTTTCGCTGTCCATGTTATTGCGCTACTCGCTGGCATTGGAAAAAGAGGCATCAGCCGTAGAACAGGCCGTCAGCGACGTGCTCAAAGCAGGGTATCGCACATGTGATATAATTGATGAAACAACAGGCACCAAACAGGTTGGCACACAACAAATGGGAAGTCTTGTTGTAAAAGCGCTCAAAGGATAACGCACATGTCAGTCATTCAGCTTTACGACACCACATTACGGGACGGGGCACAAAGAGCAGGCATATCTTTCACTGCAGCTGATAAGCTTGCCATTGCACGCAAACTGGACGAGCTTGGAATGCTCTACATTGAAGGCGGCTGGCCCGGTGCCAACCCCAAAGACTCCGAGTTTTTCGCGCTGACCAAGGATGTAACATTTCAAAATGCAACCATGGTGGCATTCGGCAGTACGCGCAGGCATGGCATAAAATGTGCGGATGACCCGGGGCTGAATGCCCTGCTCAGTTCAGGTGCTCAGGCTGCAACACTGGTAGGCAAATGCTCGTCCCGGCAGGTCACACAGGTGCTGGAAACCACACTTGAGGAAAATCTGGAAATGGTAGCCTCATCCGTGGAGTATTTACGCAGTCGCGGAATACTCGTTTTTCTTGATGCGGAACACTTTTTTGACGGCTGGAAAGACGACCGCGATTACTCCATAAAAGTTTTACAGGTCGCTGCAAAAGCCGGGTGCGCATGCATGGTATTATGCGATACCAACGGAGGCTCACTGCCTGACGAAGTCGGCGCTGCGGTGCGTGACGTGTTACTGCATACTGACGTGCCCGTTGGTATTCATGCCCACAATGACGCCGAGCTGGCTGTTGCCAATACGCTGGCGGCAGTTCAGGCAGGCGCGGTGCAGGTGCAGGGAACCATCAACGGATTCGGCGAGCGCTGCGGCAATGCCAACCTATGCTCAATTATTCCGGCACTTAAGCTTAAGATGAGTATCAACTGCGTTTCCGAGGCACAGCTGGGCAAACTTACCGAGGTTTCACGCTTCGTGAGTGAAACAGCCAATCTCGCACCTGAATCGTTTATGCCGTATGTGGGCTTGTCCGCATTCAGCCATAAGGCAGGATTGCATGTATCCGGCATGGCGCGCTGGAAAGGCGCCTACCAGCATATTGACCCTGAACTCGTGGGCAATAACCCGCACGTGTTAATTTCGGAACAATCAGGACGCACCAATATTGTCCAGCGGGCCAAGGAAATCGGCGTGGAACTGCCAACCAAAGGCTCGGAGGTTGCTCAACTGCTGGAACAGGTGAAGGAACTTGAAAGCCGCGGTTTTCAGTATGAAAATGCCGAGGCTTCGTTTGATCTGCTGGTTTATCGTATGTCTGCAAATTATAAAAAACCCTTTGAGTTGGTTGACTATATGGTAGTGGTTGAAAAAGACCGCCGTAAGGGTGTCGAGCAACGCGGGGATGGCGTGCTTTCCGAGGCTATGGTAAAAGTAAAGGTTGGGGATAAACTGCTGCATACCGCAGCTGAGGGCGACGGCCCGGTAAATGCGCTTGATAACGCTTTGCGCAATGGTCTGCTGGAGTACTACTCCGGACTGGCATCAGTCAAGCTTACAGACTATAAGGTGCGCATACTAGAGGAGAGCACCGGCACCGAATCTCAGGTGCGCGTGCTGATTGAATCCAGCGACGGCGTAAAGCAATGGCGCACAGTCGGCAGCTCAACCAACATAATCGAGGCCTCCTGGCTGGCGCTGGCGGATAGCATGGAGTACTGGCTGGTTACAAATCCGACAGTAACGTAGCACCGGACAGAAACTATTGATATTCAATCATTACTCAGGAGATAGATATAAATGACACGCTGTGAAAGATGTGGCAGAGAATTGTCTCAAGAGTACGCCCAACAATGGCGATATTGCAGGGACTGCAGGGGAATTTACAGTTCCGAGGATACCACTTACTCACACATCCCTGACATAGCGACAACAAAAGAAATAGATACACAAGAAGCTGAATCAAATACTAGCGCTTGGATCAACGTGTTAAGAATTTTTGCAGTCGGCATTTTTCCATTTGCATGCGTGATTGGTTTTATATTGTGTTTGGCAGGTGCCACAGGAGGCAGCGGAAGCGCCTTATCATTGGATATCGGTATTCTCATAGTCGGCTTATTCAATATCGCTTTGCTAATAGTAATTACCAATATGGCACGCGACATAGCAACGGTTAGACGCATTTCTGAAAAAAAACTAAAAGATAAGCTAAAATAGCGCAGAACAACATTTTTCGAGAGGACTACGTAATGAGCGATGACATAAAAAGTGCCCGCGACATAGCGTTGGAAAAAATCGCCGCACTTGATAGCGCCACATCGGATGAGCGCATGAAATGGAAATTCACACCGAAAGGTGTGCAACTCGCCATAAAATACTTTAAAGACTGCGAGGATTTGACCGCTGTCATTGCGGCATATCCCGCTGAGGCTCAGCCGTTTGTCAAAAGCGGTGCGGAAAAGGTACTGCTTGATAATGTCCAGCTGCCATATAACGATGTTGTTTCAGCGCGCAACAACAAGGCATTGGATGCCGTGCTTTACATAAAGCATGACAAAGCTGCTGCCACAAAAATGCTTGAGCAAATAAAACATATACTGGGGCATTACGCCGACCAGGGAGAAGTGCAGCGCAAGGAAGCGCAGGCCCTGCTGAAGCAGCAGTTTGAGGCAAAAATTAAGCAGGCGGTGAAAGCACAGGGCGGCGCCGATGGCGATGATACCGGTCTCGGCATAAATGTGACGACCCTGCCGCAATTCCAAGAGGAATTACGCCGTACAATCACTCAGATGGATAACCAATACTTGAGTTTGCTGGATGAGTACAAACGGGAATTACGCAACATCAAATAGGCGTATCCGCATAACACAATGAACGAAGAGGAAAAGCTGTCACAGGCAATTGGGAGCACGACCGTACTGCGTCGGCCCAAGCAGGCGTTGTCTACTTTCGGCGCGACCACAATTAACTACTACGTCCTCAGCTCCCCGGCTTATGCAGAGTCGGAGAGCTGTGAAACTGTTGTGCGCACCGGACGCGTCATCGCCAACAAGCCGCATATTGTAACGCCTTACTATCTGTCACGCTTGGATGGATTCTCGGACGAAGCACAACGCTACATGAGAAAACTCCTCGAAATGTATGGGCCTGATGTCCCTGGCATTTACTACACCTATAGCAACGAACATGGCAGTACCGATGTAATGCCCGGCTCAATTGAGGACGTGCTAGCTAAAATTAACGCCGAAATTGATGAACGTAAAGACTTTCTGGCAGCAGTAATCCGCGGCGAGGATACGTTATGGGATGTGGCTTTGATGAAATTCATTTTTGAGATTACCAAAACATCGTCCAATTGGAATATAACCGAGTTGCGCTCACACGGATTATTCGGTGTGGTTGACGGCGTTCCCGCCGGAGCACGAGCCAATATCGATGATCTGTTTCTTCGCTTAAAAGATGGTGCCATTGAGCCGCTTGAACTGCAGATTGAACTAGAGCGCTGGGGTTTGTTTGAGGAGTATCAGGACCGTTTTTTCGCCACTTTTAGGCCTTAGTCATATAACTGCCCTTGTCAAAGACATTCGGTTTGCGCAATAATGACCCGATAAAATTCCGGAGATGGATGTGAATATTTCATTTGTTGAAGCCCGTGACCTTTCTGAAGGATGGTTCCTTTGCCTGCGCAAAACCATGGAGGATGGATACGAGTATAAAATTGAGCGCGGTAGTTATGCAGAGCAGCGACGCAAGGAGCTTGACCTTGCCGTAGTCAAAATCAAATCCCCGGGCACACGCCCGCTGACACCTGACGTTCCAGCAGGGATACCTGCACCCACAACCATGGAATACATTGAAAACTACCTGCCTTATCTGATGACAGCACATCGCGCCGAAGGCGAGCAATACACCTACGGGCAGTACCTTGAGCCGCAGATTGCCGAAGTTATCAAAATGTACAAAGAGAACGGCTTCAACACAAACCAAGCCTATATGACCGTGGGAGACGTGTCATCCATATACCTGCCCGATCCACCATGCCTGCGTGGCATAGACACACGCGTACGCTATGGCAAACTGCATTTCCTGGCCTATTTTCGCTCGTGGGACCTTTGGGCAGGATTCCCTTCCAATCTGGCAGCCATGCAGCTTCTGAAAGAATACATGGCACAGGAAATCGGCGTTGAAGACGGCGAGATTTTGGCAATGTCCAAAGGGATGCATCTGTATGAATACAGCTGGGAACTGGCACGTACGGTGGCAGGCTTAGAGGCAAAATAAGTTTTGCTTAATGCCGCAAACAAGGATTAAAACACTCTTACCATAACGTACATATCACCGCATCGCCCGTCTTCCTGCTTTCCCATTCCCTTAAGGCGAATGCGCGTGCCGGATGTAATGCCGGCCGGTATTACAACCATCAGTTTTTTCTTTTCCCTGCCGCGCTTCAGCGTAACCTCTTTTTCCAATCCGGTCGCAGCCTCACTGGCTTTGATACGTATTTCAGTTTGGGTATCGAGATTTTTGAGCGGGTTAAGATCAACGCCAAAAATCTTTTTGACCATAAATCGCAGCACTTTTCCGCCCAGTCCGAAGGCTACCTGCGCTGTCTGCGGCGCTATATGGTCATCCTGTTGGCTGCCGGCACTACCCGAATGATAAGTATGGAAGACAACGCGCTGCCCATTAAAGAACGTATTATTGAGAAAATCCTCGTCAAAACGTAGCCCTGCTTGGCGGAACATAGAGGCAATATCAGTGAAAACCGTCTGATTGCCAAAACTATCGCGGAAAATATCCGACTGGTTATATCCGCCAAAGCCGGCACCAAGTGCCCCTTTGCCGGACAAGTCGTATTGACGGCGCTTGTCCGCATCGCCAAGTACCGCATAAGCCTCGTTGATTTCTTTGAATTTAGCCTCAGCTTCTTTTTCGTTGCCGGGGTTTTTATCAGGGTGATACTTAAAGGCCAACCTGCGGAAAGCCTCTTTGATATGATCCGCTGTGGCATTATCCGGCACACCAAGTGTTTCGTAGTAATCTTTCATTTAACGTATCCAACACATTCTATTTAAAGATAAATTATATGTCCAAGGGCTTCATCTTGCCAAATATTAGGCTTGGGTAAGGCTTGGCAAATAACTTAATAGTAATGACACGATGGCAATCTCATTCAACATACCTTTTGAGTTGACAGCTAAACAAGCACAAAAGAAGTTGTCTTTATATCCAATCTTTGCTAAACTTGCTTTTTGTTTGGGCCGCTAGCTCAATTGGCAGAGCAACTGACTCTTAATCAGTAGGTTCTGGGTTCGAGTCCCAGGCGGCTCATTTTAGGCACAAAAGTAGCTTGCAGGCTATTAAAATATTGGTTAGAAACCGACTGACTAGTGAAAATGTTTACGCACAGTTAGGCATAACTAGAAACCGACTGACTAGTCCGCTAAAGCGCATTATAGGCGAGGATGACCTATGGGGCAAAATGCAATCTTTTTTAGATATGGCGGATGTTAGTGGGTACTCGCCGC
>WRHS01000047.1 GCA_009783135.1 Dehalococcoidia bacterium | reverse complement strand
GTCACTATAATAGGCATTATGTCATTGGAAAGTTTCTGGCTAAAAAGATATAATTAGCAATCGTCACACTGGATGTGCTACCGCATATCTTTAATATGTTAAAAGTGGAGGATAAAAATGGCTTTAAAATGGTCTGAAGCGTATGAGGATTTAAAAAAATTCATTGCTGAGCATCAAGAAATAAAGATTGACGCGGATGGTGCTGTAATTCTTAGCGATATCCGCACTGAGTTTTATCGCTATTTTGATACCGTGCGTGATGCTTTTGTCAAAGAGTATTTCGCTACGGAAATAGAGAGTATTTCTGAGCTTGGAAATGCTTATGCCGATATCAGCAAGCTTATTAAACAAGATATGAATCTAGAAGCTATTGAAGTTAGCGGTAGCCTCAATGGGTTTTTACTAGAACCGGACAAAAGCCTAATGAGCGCCTTGTATAGTCCACTGTTTAACTTATTGCAAGGCAAAACCAATGAAGAGCGCTTTGTACTGGAAGCACAGAAAGTCGTAAAGGCCTTTTTCAGGCCACTGTTTTGCGAAGGCTATAAGCGCTGGGGAACTCTTGCATTACTGCACCTGTTAAACCCGGATTGCTCGTGGGATGTAGATTTGTGTGAGCTTGATGTTGAACATAACAGAAACGCAGAGTTTTTCCCTGGCATGTACGAAGAAGATGTTCCAGAGTTACAGCAAAGACGCCAACTGACCTTTTCTTACCTGCAAAAAGCTTCCTTTATCATGTCAGATGTATTGGTGCATTCAAAAAAGCTTGGTGCATACGTTAGCGTTAAATCTCAATGGTATGAAGTGCGCTGTAAGGCTAAGCAAATAAATCAAAACATGGAATGGCTGGACTTAGAACAACTTCATTATAAGTATGGGTTTTGCCGACCAGAGACGATACTTGATACGACAATTCATTTGGCGCGAGAGAACGCTGATGAATTGAAACTATTGGCGGACTATTGTTGCATGGCACGCCCAGATATGCTAATTGCTTTCATGGAGGAATGCGACTGGCATGACGCTAACCATATTGAGCGGCTCATTCTCAACAACAAGATATTTAACCCTCGTTTGGGGACTTATGTAATTTCGCGCACTGTTGTGCCCCAAAAAACAGAGCCACCGGCAGATCTGCAACCTTCAGATGAGACCGATTCTTCGACAATGGATGTAGCTGAAGCACCAGAAGTAGCACCTGTACAAAGTACCGAGGCTGAGAGCCTTGTTGCTTCATCGTCACCATCACCTACATCTGTCAAGCAGCCACTGGGCATAGCCGACCTGCCAGACAGCGTACATGTTATCAATGTCGGTTATGATATAAATGCGCTTGAGCCGATTGTGCAGGTTATTAGTCAGTGGTTAGCACCACAGGACCAAGATGCTAACCAACAACATGACCTTGGTGAGTTACAGATCACAAATCAAGAATCCTGACGTTAAACGAGTCGCTTTCATTTCCGCAAATAGAGGCTCTATCTTTCGCTATTCTGATCGGGAACGGTGATTTGTACAGCGCTTCTGTCATGCACACCTATAGCGAGTGGTTTTCTCTTGTGGCGCGTTTTTGGATTCCCCTAACCAACACCTAATAACGCAACCTTTCTCTTTGTGCATTTCAGATTTTTTCGATGGCGGCGATTGCCCAAGCGACCATACCCTCTTCACGTCCCACAAACCCTAATTTCTCCGATGTGGTGGCTTGTATGCCAATATCATCCGGCATACATCCCAGCGCACCGGCTAAGGCAATACGCATGGCATCAATGTATGGCGCAAGCTTAGGCTGTTCAGCCGCGATAGTTACATCGGCATTGCCAACCTTATAGCCATTTTCTTTCAGTAGTTGCCCGACTTCACTCAAGAGCGACAAGCTTGATACACCTTTATACTTAGGATCTCCCGGCGGAAAATGAGTGCCTATATCACCCAGTGCTGCTGCGCCAAGCAAAGCATCCATTAATGCGTGCGTCAACACATCGGCATCGCTCCAACCTACCAGTCCCTGATGATGCGGAATGCTGATGCCCCCTAATACCAGTGGTATGTTTGAGGCTAACCGATGCACGTCATATCCTTGACCAATACGCATTTCAGTTTCCTTTTTGTTGGCATAATGCCTGCGCCAATACCAAATCAGTTGGCGTAGTCAATTTAATATTATCGTAGGAGCCATTAAAAAGTTTGACTCTAATGCCCAGTGCCTCCACCAGCGCGACGTCATCAGTAACGCTGTCGGTTGCATGCCGGAATCCCGCTTCAATCAGATCAAAGCGGAATACCTGCGGCGTCTGAGCGGCCCACAGGGACTGCCGCTGCAGCGTCTCTTTGACACATCCGTCTTCGTCGGTGCGCTTGATGGTATCTGTTACGGGTACTGCTGCTGCCGCCGCACCTGTCTCCTGTGCTGCCTCCAGCCCATCTAGGATTATACCCTGATCGAGCAGAGGCCTCGCCCCGTCATGTACTAGTACCCACTGACATTGCGGTAATGCATTCAGCCCTGCCAGTGTTGAGTCCTGACGGCGCATTCCTCCCTGACAGATTGAGGTGAGTTTGCTTATGTTTTTCGGGCATAACAGGCTCATACCATGTTCTAGGTTGTCTTTTCTCAGTACCACTGTTATAAAATCGATATATGGAGATTTTTCAAATACCTGTACTGTGTGCTCCAGCACTGTCACCCCGCCAAGCGGCGCAAATATCTTATCAATACCGCCCATGCGCTCTCCGCTACCGGCAGCAACAATAATAGCCCCGACCTTTTGATCCCTAAACATGCGCCTTCTACTCCATATCGTCCGTTTCCGTAGTTGCTGCTTTGCTGACAAGCCCCAGCAAAACCGCCTCACGCAGCGTACTCACGGGTATTGGCTCAATACCGGAGGCATGAACATTTTTCATGCTTGAGCGGGGTACCAGACACTTTTTAAAACCCAAACGGGCAGCTTCGCTTAAGCGCCGTTCCAGTTGAGGTACGGTGCGTATTTCCCCCGATAACCCCACTTCACCCACAGCTGTCATTTCGTGATTTACAGGCTTATCTTTATAACTCGAGGCAATGGCAAGGGCTATTGCCATATCGGCGGCCGGTTCCTTAATTTGTATGCCTCCGGTAACATTGATGATAATATCCTGATTGCTTAGTTTCAGCCCAAGGCGGCGGGTAAGCACAGCGGCAATAAGCAGCAATCTCCCGAAATCCACGCCGTTCGCCGTCCTCCTCGGCAAGCCAAAGCTGGTAAGACTGGTAAGTGCCTGCACTTCAACCATCAACGGACGACTCCCTTCCAACGTGGCCGTGACTACCGAGCCGATGGAATCTTCCATGCGTTGTGCAAGGAATATTTGCGACGGGTTGTCTACCTCAGCCAGTCCCTTATCCTTCATTTCAAATATGCCTACCTCATTGGTGGAACCAAAGCGGTTTTTCACTGAGCGTAGCAGACGATATGAGCTGAAAAATTCCCCCTCAAAATAGAGCACCGTGTCTACAATGTGCTCCAGTATGCGTGGTCCGGCAATAGCCCCTTCCTTTGTGACATGCCCCGTGATTAAAACAGGCGTTTGCATCTGTTTAGCCCAGCGCATAAGACGTATGGTACATTCGCGCACCTGAGTGATAGCGCCAGACGAGGATTCAATCTCAGGCAGGAACACCGACTGTATAGAATCCACTATGACAAGGCATGGTTTGAGACGCTCAAGATGCTCAATGATAGACTCCAGATTTGTTTCGGCCAGCAGATACAGCCTTTCACCTGATATACCAAGCCGTTTAGCGCGTATGCGAATCTGGTGTAGCGTTTCTTCGCCGCTGGCATAAGCTACGACACCGCGATTTTGTGCAAGTTGCGAAGCTGTCTGCAAAAGCAATGTGGATTTACCAATGCCAGGCTCTCCCCCTATAAGCACCAGCGAGCCGGGAATCAGCCCGCCGCCAAGCACACGAGACAACTCCGCAATACCTACAGGCCAACATGCCTCCGCTACGGCCTCTACACAGGCCAACTCCATAGGCACGGATAATGGTGCAATGGTTGATAATTGGTTGGTGGTTATGGGCTTGATGGCCTGTTCAACCATGCTATTCCAAGCCTGGCATGCAGGACATTGGCCAATCCAACGCAGGCTTTCTTTACCACATTCCTTACAGACGAAAATAATCTTCGATTTAGCCATGCTCTGACTTTACCCTAATTTTACGACGTAACGCAAGAGCCAATTGGGTTACGGTACAAAAAGAGGAGTCCCCGCTCCTCAGTTTGTATCTATATACAGTGCGATTTATTCAGCCTCACTACCAGCTAAAACCAAATCAGCTTTTTTCTGGACTGATACCGACAACTCCTCGCCGTTGTGGGACAGATCCACCACCACCGTATCTCCGTCGTGGAAACTGGCACGCAACAGGTCCTCCGACAAGCGGGCCTCAATAAGATCCTGAATGGTACGGCGCAACGGACGCGCGCCAAAGACCGCATCATAACCCTTAAAACCAAGCAGGTCCTTTGCGGTTTCTGTTACCTCCAGCGTGATGCCCTTATCCGCCATTTGCTTGGTGACCGACACCAGCATCAGATCAACAATCCGGCGAATCTGCTCCTTATCCAACGGGCGGAATACTACCACGTCGTCAATGCGGTTGATGAACTCGGGGCGGAAAGTCTTTTTTAGTTCTCCCGTCAGATTTTCTTTCATACGCTCATATGACTGTTGCTGCAACCTATTCTCGTCAGTGCGCGACACAAAGCCCAATGTGTTGCCGCTACGGATAAGTTCTGCGCCGATATTCGATGTCATAATTATGATACTATTGCGAAAATCTACCTTACGTCCCTTGGCATCAGTCAAATGTCCGTCATCAAAAATTTGCAGCAAAATATTAAACACATCCGGATGGGCTTTTTCAATTTCATCCAGTAAAATCAAACAATAGCTTTTACGTCTTACAGCTTCGGTGAGTTGCCCGCCTTCCTCAAAACCGACGTAGCCGGGAGGTGCGCCAACCAGTCGCGATACAGCGAATTTTTCCATAAACTCGGACATATCAATGCGTATGAGGGATTTGTCATTGCCAAACATAAACTCAGATAGCGCACGCGCCAACTCGGTTTTTCCAACGCCGGTTGGACCAAGGAACATAAATGTGCCAATAGGATGGCGAGGATCTTTTAGGCCGGCGCGGGCGCGGCGGACAGCGCGGGACGTGGTATCAATGGCTTCGTCCTGACCGATTATGCGCTTGTGCAAGGCCTCTTCCATATGCAGCAGGCGGCTGGTTTCCTCATCGGCAATCTGTACCAATGGTATACCAGTCCACATAGCCACTACTTCAGCGATATCTTCCTTTGTGACTTCTATTTTTCCCAAGTCTCGGTTCGCTTGCCACTCGTTTTCAAGGGTTTTAACCTCTTCCTCAACCTGTAATTCCTGCTGGCGCTTCTCAGCCGCCAAGTCATACTGCTGGCTGGATAACGCCGATTCCTTTTCCCTGCACAATTTAAGTTCTTCTTCCCTGCGTTCGCGCAGAATTGCCGGTTTGGAGCGTGCGCGAATGCGTACGTGGGAGGAAGCTTCATCAATTATATCTATGGCCTTATCCGGTAAGTAGCGGTCAGGCACGTAGCGGGCAGCAAAATCAACAGCCGTTTTTAGGGCATCATCGTTAATCATCAGCTTGTGATGTTCCTCATAACGCACCTTTATTCCATGTAAAATCTGCAGTGCCTCCTCCAAGGACGGTTCTTCAACCAACACCGGTTGGAAACGGCGCTCCAAGGCCGAGTCGCGTTCGATGTATTTGCGATAGTCATCCAGAGTTGTAGCGCCAATGCATTGCAACTCCCCTCGAGCCAGTGCCGGCTTAAGAATATTGGCCGCATCCACGGCCCCCTCGGCAGCACCTGCACCTACCAGTGTGTGAAACTCATCGATGAAAAGAACGCAGTTGCCGGCAATACGCAATTCTTCCAGTAATCTCTTTAGCCGTTCCTCAAATTCGCCGCGGTATTTGGTGCCGGCAACGACAGATGCCATATCGAGTGACACTAAACGCTTGTTTTCGAGCGTTTCAAATACGTCGCCTGAAACTATGCGGTGTGCCAATCCTTCCGCTATGGCAGTTTTCCCCACGCCAGGCTCCCCGATGAGTGCCGGATTATTCTTGGTACGGCGTGACAAAATCTGAATGACCCGTTCTATTTCTTTATTGCGGCCAATGACAGGATCCAGCTTCCCTGAGAGGGCTTCAGCTGTAAGGTCACGGGTTACCTGGTCAAGAACAGGGGTTTTACTTGGGGTCTTAATGGTACGCGCCTTGTTGGTACTCTGACTCAAAAAACGTACGATTTCAGCGCGGGTTTTTTCCAGCGTGACGTTGAAGGAATACAATACACCAGCTGCAACCCCATCGGCTTCACGCAACAGTCCCAATAGCAGGTGCTCTGTGCCTATGTAGTTGTGCCCCATTTGGCGTGCCTCATCAATCGACAGTTCAATCACGCGCTTGGCACGGGTGGTAAGCCCGGTACCAACAGAGGTAGTTTTCTCGCCGGGTCCAATTACATACTCCACACCCGAACGCATCTTGGGAGGACTGGCACCCATGTTCGCCAATATACGGGCAGCTACTCCATCCTCTTCTTTTACCAACCCCAACAGGATGTGCTCTGTTCCTATGTAGTTATGATTAAGGCGCTGGGCCTCTTCCTGCGCCAAACTTAGAACGCGGCGGGCTTTTTCTGAAAACTTATCAAATCGGCTGGCCATATATACCTCTCAAGGGGATGCTATGCTGAATCGCAATTATGCCGTATTATACGTTAAGTTCATATAAGCGTCAAAGAAACTTTTGGCAGATCTGTTGGTTTTAGTCCGTCAAGACACTATGATATACTGGAGGCGACTGGTGAGCGTGCCTAGAGTACTGACTGCATCATTATAGTACTCTCTGCTTATTGTGATGCGGTTTATTGCGGGTTTTGTTATTGACATTGACAGCGCTTTGGTCTATATTATCTCGCTAGTTAGGATATACTAGGGAAAGATGCCCGTTTACGTGCGGGCTCAAAATAAGGCTTAAGGAGAGCAAGGGATGCTAAAAAAGATACTGTTGGTCTTGTTTGTCTTAGTTGCTGCTTTGGGAGTTGGTATTGGATTGTCATACACCGCTCTTAAAGCTAACCCTCTGTTTGATAGCAGGGTTGCTCAGTGGGGTTTGCTAATTGCTACAGTGGTCGGCATAGCACTTGGCGCGGCTCGCGGGCTCTTGAAGAAAAAGAGCGAGATTCAGGGCGAACTTGTTACCCGCCACGGCATGGGGTCTTTCATATCTCACTGGGGTACTGCACTTGGCATTTTCGCCGCCATCTTCTCAGGCATCGTGCTTGGATTTTTTGTCACGAACAATGGTAACTCCATTTGGTTTATCCCGGTATTTGCCAAGACGACAACTCAGGTTACACCCGCTCTCAACGTGCATTATTTTTCTGTGGTAATGATTCTGTTCAGCGCGTTCTTCTTTGTCGCTGACTATATCGCAACCCGCGACTGGACTTTGCTCGTTCCCAGCATAAGGGACGTCATTCACGGCTTTATCGGAAAGTATTTCCTGCGCCGCAAATGGAATGAGGACGAGAAATATCTTGCTTCGCAGAAAAGCGCCGCCATGCCGTACATGGCCATCGGTTTGGTTGTTCTTATCTCCGGTGCCGTTAAAACAGCCAATCACATCTGGGTTCTCAACACCAGTCTCGTAGGCTGGGCAACCGTTGTCCACGACGTGTTTATGGTTTTCATCATCTTCTTCACTCTGGTTCACGTTTGCATTATCGTATTGCTGGGCGACTGGCCGGCTTTCCGGTCCTGGTTCACAGGTACAATGTCCAAGAAGTTCGTCGAACATCATCATCCTGTCTGGTTTGATAACCTGACAACGCGCACTAATAAGAGTTAGGAGTACAGATGTGAATAAGAAACTATTGATTTTGGTAGCAGTTATTTTGGTTGCATTGCCGGTTATTTCTGGCTGTACCCTCCGCGTTGCTGGTAATGCAAGGTCTGCCCCTGCTATTCCGCATGCTGTGGATGACGTGCGCTTTAATAACTGTTTGGTGTGCCACGCGTCCGATATGTGGAGGACTGAAGACAAAGCGGAGGATCACGTGTACGAAGGCTACACAAATAAGGACTGTTCAAGTGGGGAAACTTGCCATGCTAGGCCGGATGGCAGTTATTCTACGCCTTAGCAGCTCTTTAATTTGACTGGTAGCAAAAGTAGCGCTATAATCCGTTTGCACTACTGAAGCGCGTTAAATGGTAGAGACAGTTCGTTGCTGGCTTTTAATAAATAAAAATAAGGAAAAGGAGAACCAAATATGAAAAAAGGTGCTTTGTCGTTTTTAGCAGCTTGTGCCCTGTGCATGGTGTTGCTGGTTGCTGCTTGTGATGGTGGTGATGGTGGTAGTAAAACCAGTAGTGAAAACCCCGGTGGTACTGCTTCCACTGGCAACACCAATACCAACGACTATCCATTGATGAAAGAGACTGGTGGTCCGGTAAAAGGGCATTCTGCAGCAGATTTAGATGGCGGCGCATGCCTTACCTGCCATGGTAAAAATGACTCCAAGCGAAGCCAAACTCGTGTGCCGACGCCTTCATCTTGGTATAGCTATGCCCAGACCGAAGTTAAGGGAACTGACCAATGGTTCACTGTTCAGGCTGGCTCAAAAGCAGACCATACGAGTTATACTAACTCACAGTGCTATGATTCCGGTTGTCATACAAAACCATAGGATTGGCGTTTGTAGCTAGATTCAATAAAAAACACAGCCACCCGAGACGGGTGGCTGTGTTTTTTAAACCATTCAGCATCAAGCACTAACAAGAATTTATCCAAGGTTCACCAAATTCAAAGCAGCTTAAATGCTATCGCCAGCTGACATAGCGTTTACTACTACCAGCAAGACGCGATTATCAGGAGTTAATTACTGAATTTGCATTAAAACATTCTCTCCCGAAACCATATGCAAATTACATCTGCATCACGATGGATGTAAACATAGTGTGCTAGCGAAAGTTTTATAGTATGCTAAATGCGCACGGCACTAGACCGAGGTACTTTGCCGCTATGAGCGCGCGCCCGAAACTGGTACCGGCTCTCCCTTTGAACCACAAACTGTCAAAAGATGACGTATAGCAAAATGAATGCTTAGGAGAGCACGCCGTGACAATGACTGAGGAGTTTTGGATGAAAATTGTCTATCGGCGTTGTTGTGGGATTGATGTGCATAAGAAACTCATCGTAGCCTGTTTGGATAAATGCGGCA
>WRHS01000046.1 GCA_009783135.1 Dehalococcoidia bacterium | reverse complement strand
ATATTGTTTTCTGCATCTATGCAAAGAGCATCTTTAATATCATCAAAATCCATGCCGCTTAATAGCTGTGTCTTGGCATTTTCTTTGACAGTAGGTTCACTCCCCAAGCTGCAAACGTAGAATTCAAAAACTAATTGTATTATATCTGTATTCGGATATAGCTCTAATAACAATTCAGCTTCAGATATGCTGAATAAACCAGTATTCACAACCCAATTTATTTGGTATATATCTCTTGCTGTATACCCTTGATGTGTTAGGGCATTTAGTTGTTTGCTATCAAAGTTATTGAAGTAATTTTCGACCTTAGCCCAATCAGCAGCGCTAATGGTGTCAAAAGAGGCTCTGCCTTCTAGAATATCTAACAGTATTGCTTCTGCCGATATGGTTTGAGGTTGTTCATCCTGCGCTGCAAGGCACGCTAACTCTTCATCAGACAAAGGTGCCACAAGACCAAAATAGTCGAATAAAAGCTGCTTGTCATCATCCGAGAAATTCTGGAAATCACCAATGTTGCGTAAAAGGCTTATTACATGCTCATCATATGGTTGAGACCAGTTTGAAGCCTGCTTTTGTGCTGCCTCAACTGCTTTCTGTTGAGTCAATACAGCGGTAAGAGAACTGCCGGCAAAAAGGAAAACCGCCAGCAATGTGACTGTGAAAACCTTTGTGAACACGGATTTGACAGGTTTGCTAAAATTAATCTTCATTTTGCTCTCCCCATAGGTTTATTTTACAACAAAAAAGCAGCCGGAACCTTGTATCTAACAAGGATTGGCTGCTTAAAGTCTGCAATTTGTAGCTTCTGTTCACAACAAGACGCTCCGAATCTGCGACACCTCAAAAGATAGTGTAATATAATCGTTCTTTTTTACGCTGGATAATATAGTATGCGTTTAACGACTTGTCAATAGCTTGTATAAGTTCAATACATAGCTAAAAGCCCATAAATGTAGATGAACGCCAATCGGCAGCTATTCACCATGTTAGGTATGGCGTACCTTTTATGTCATACTCAACGCATTTGATTAAATCAAGACAGTTCCTTGACAATACAACCCCAAAGGATTATACGCTATCTTCCTCTGCTTTGTCTGTGCTGGTTTCCGCGCCGATGGTCTGTTGTTTTTTGAGCCACGTAGCCAAGGCGGCATCCATTATCCCGCCGCTTTTACCATCACCGGATACCATAATCTGAGGAACTATTTGGGTCTTTCCCTTAGCGACCTCTTCCATGAAGCGAATCATGAAAACATTATCCTGACCCAGGGATTCCCTTTGATAGCTATAAGCATCGGCGATACCTTTACCTTCAACGCGGCTCTTATAAGCGTTGGCATCGGCGATAAGTTGAATGGCTTCCTGCTCACCCTTGGCTTTTTCGGCTATGGCTCTGGCAGTATCACGATTGATGTCGATGCTCAGCTTGGCATCAATAACGTTCTTTTGCATCTCAGCCCTGGCCGATTTTTCCCTTACGGCGATGAGCCTTTCCTGTGCTTCAGCCTCCTGGTCGAACTGCTCTTTTTGCTGGATGGCGATTTCTTTCTTTGTTTGCGTATCAAGCAAATCCTTGGGGATGTCAATGTATGCTACCAGAAGATTTTGAGCCTCGATGTTGTACTCATCAAATACCTCAATGGCATGCTTTAGGGCATCGCGCTGAATATCCTCTCTGCTTTGGAAGAAGTCGATGGCGCGCTTTTCGCCGGCCTTATTTCTGAATGACGAGTCAATTAAAGGATGTACGATTTGGTCAATCAGGTTGTCGATTGAGCCGAATCTCTGTATGACAAAGGCGGCATTCTTGGGTGAAATACGTATAATCATGCGGATGTTAACGCCCAGCTGGAAGCCGTCTTTTGAGGTGACCTTTAGCGGGTCAAACTTATAAAGCACTCCCTCATTCGATGCTCCGTGAACATTCGTGCCAATGCGTCCCTCAGCCGCCCAGTCAATGGTGACGGCGGAGGTAGGAACCATATAAGGCGTATAGGCAATTGGGTTTAGGTTATACTTACCCGGCGCAACAGGCTCTTCCCAAATGCCGCGGGTGAACTTGTCGGTTGTCAGCAGGGTTTCTATGTTGTCGTGTACGGTGCCTTTTAGGGACTCTTCCGCTTTTGTGCCTGTGGGCTTTTTGATGGTGTGCTCAAGTTCAGCACCTACGTTGGATCTGATTACGGAGACGTACCCTGGCGGAACATCAACAATTTTGAATACTTTAACGTCAAACAGCAGGGGATTGATGTAATATGTGCCGGGCTGAATTGTATCCAGCTGCGGACCGCGATAGCCACCTTTGTCCAGAAATTGCTGCCCGTTTTGGAATAGGTTGAATGTTTCGGCATTTGATGGCTTGGGCGCTATAACATAGTTTGTGGGCATGACTTTTCCGTCAAGTGCTATGCCGACACCAATCTGATTTTCAGCAACAGTCGTAGCTGGCTTTATGGCTATTTCAAAGGCGGAGGTATTAATTCTGTATGAGCCGGGTGTGAGAATGCCGACCTGCGGGCCGCGGTAGCCGCCGTTATCAAGGAACATCTTTGTATCCTGGAATGAGTTGCACTCAACGGCATCCCCAAGAAGCCTGTTCGATGGAATGGTCTTGCCGTCAATGGCTTTTACTATGCCAATTTGTCCCGGCGGAACAACCACGACCTTGATTTTTTTGACCTTCCAGAACAGCGGGAACCTCCAGTAAAGACCAGGGGATAGAATGCCGGCTTGTACGCCGATTTCGCCCTCTTTGGCGATGATTTGTCCCTTAGGCATGCGTTTGCCGGCCATTTTCTTGGTAAGAACGCCGACATCATTCGCTCCGATTAGGAAAAAGCCGAACAACATGTAAAAACAGAGCAATCCAAGAATACAAAGAGCAACAATGACAGGAATGTTCACGAGGCACCTCCGTAAGAAATTTTTATGCGCTAAACTTATTATACTAGAACCGGTGTAAATTAGTGAAACTGAAGATACCGGCTTTTGAATAGCAGAGGCAAAATTTGATATTATTCTGTTTGGCGATTCAGCCATCTATTTAGCGGTTATTCGCGCTGAAATTAGAGGAAAATTGCAGCTGACATAGTGCAATAGCATTGGAATTGCACCCATGAAAATTTATAAATAGTATTTTGGAGAGAACATTATGACTAAGAAGTTGCTTGCGGTATTCTTTGTTTCCGTCGCAGTGCTCGCCTGTTCGTCTTGCGGTGAGGCGTCAACAAATGAACAAATATCTACGCCATCGCCATCACCAACAACTGACTCAGGAAGTTTGATCACCATTGATGATTACTACAATGCAAGCGGAGGTTATTCGGCTCTCGGTTTAGCTCTAGACGAAACAACTGGCGAAAAGATGCTTGCGGTACATAGTGGTGATACGCTTGAAGTGAATGGAACGAGGTACCAAATTTCTGTCGAAATTCTCACACTGCCATTTTATACACAAACGTCGCTTGCGGGAGTTAACGAGTGGTGGGCGGATTATTGCGAAAGCAGAATTGACCGCGGAGAAATGATAAAGATAACCTAACGGGTGAAACAAGTCGGTAGCCAAAATGCATGACATAACAAGTGCGACAGGTAATTTGCGGCATGCAGGGCGATAATATAAAATATCAAAAATTAAAATAGTGAGGAGCAGTAATGAAGACTATTTACAACGGCAAGACGAAAACGGTTTTATTGGATGAGTCAACGAATAACTGCTTTTTACTTTTTAAAGATGATGCCACAGGCGAGAACGGTGTGTTTGACCCCGGCTCCAACACGGTAGGGGGCAGTGTTTCCGGCAAAGGAAAGATAGGGCTTACCATTTCAAAATACTTTTTTGAGCTTATGGCAGCCAATGGCATACCGACGCATTATCTGGGCGCCGATATTGAGCAGAGTTTAATGCAGGTGCGCAACGTCGCCGTTCCCAAACTTGAGTTTGTGCTGCGTTATTTCACTGCCGGAAGTATGTGCCGCAGGTTTTCTCTTGAAAAGGGCATAGTATTTGAGCCGCCTTACCTTGAGGTTACGCTGAAAGACGACGAGCAGGGAGATCCCCTTATCAGCGAGCGCTTATGCATCATGAAAGGTATGCTGAAAGAAGGCGAGTATCAAAAAGCGCTGGATATCTTGGTTAAGGTGGGTGGTGTGTTGCGCGCAGAACTGAAAACGCTGGGGCTGACTCTGATAGACTTCAAGATGGAGTTCGGCTTTGATGAGCAGCGCAATATTTATATTGCGGACGAAATCACACCGGATATCTGGCGCGTGCAGGATGAATGCGGCAATATACCGAATCAAATTGACTGTGCCAAGCTGCTCCTTGACAGGATTAAAGCAAAAGACGCCCCCTGCAACTGCGGTTGCAATTGCGCCAAGTAACCTTTGTGGTTGGCGGGCTAAGTCGCCTTTCCACGCAGCAACTCTCTCGGCGTGACGTCTCCTGAACTACTCGTCTGCGTTGCTTGGCTTGCGTTTCTTGCGCACTACTTCCACTTCCTGTGTCGGCATTACGATTTCATTAACTGCCGGTCTCTTGGAGTCCTTTTTTGGTTTTTTGGTTTCCTTACGATACATATCACGATTGCTCATAATTGCCTCCTAAAATCTAGGTTTTAAGCTTATCAAAGATTTATTTGTTCTGTAAAGACGTCTGATATTTTCCCAGTGCCAGGCGTGCGGCATCCGCTTCGGCCTGTTTTTTACTACGCCCGAATCCCTGAGCCATCGCAGTTTCGGCGACCAGTACCTCGGCGGTGAACTGTCTGTCATGGTCTGAGCCCGCTGTGTTTATGATGCGGTATGTGGGAGTGCTTTTATAAAACGACTGAGCGATTAGCTGAAACTGCGACTTGTAATCTGTGTCCATCTCGCGCTGCAGACGTTCTATTTCCGGTCTAAATGTGCGCAGAATAAATGTGCGCGCCGCCTCCCAGCCCTGATCAAGCATAAGAGACGCCACCAAAGCTTCAAACGCACCCGCCAAATTGGTGCCCTTGTCGCGTCCGCCGCTTTTTTCCTCACCTTTGCCAAGGAACAGCCCATCACCCAGCCCTATGGAACGGGCTATGTTGGCCAGTGTATTGCCGCGTACCAAAAGCGAGCGCCGGTGCGTCAACTCCCCCTCATCCATATCGGGATAGTCAAAGAAAAGCTGCTGTCCCAGCACTAGTCCCAGCAACGCATCCCCCAAAAATTCCAAGCGTTCGTTGGATGTGGCATGCGGATTCTCATTGACAAATGAACTATGCGTCAGCGCCTCTTCCAGCAGTGCTGGATTATTCCAACGAATATCTAGACTGTCTTGAAAATGTTCTAAATTCGGCATGGCATACCTCTTGCTGAAATAAAATAGAGCATTAGCTGACGCCTGTCAACGCATCAATTCCGCGCTGCTGATGGCTGCTTTTGAGTTGCCCGCAGGCTGCCTTTATATCGCGCCCGAGGCTCTTGCGCAGTGTGACAGTTATTCTCAGGCGTTTGAGCTCAGCCTCAAAGGCGGCGGCTACATCAGGTGAGGATGCTTGCCACGAGTCCTCTCCAGTGAAGTTGGCGCCAATTAAATTGACGTGGCAGTTAAGCCCTCTCAACAGAAGAGCCAGTTGCCTTGCCTGCTCCGGGCTGTCATTTACGCCGGCGAAAAGGGCATACTCAAACGTAACGCGCCTGCCGCTGGCTCTTACGTAGGCATCAGTTGCTGCAATTAGCTTATCCAGCGGATACTTGCGGTTAAGCGGTACCAGCCTGTTGCGCAGTGCGTTATCGGCCGCATGCAGCGATACTGCCAGTCCAAGCTGCAATTTCTCACGACCCAGCTTTTCTATGCCGGGTATGTATCCGGCGGTGGAAATGGTGATATTGCGCGCACCAAGACCGAATCCCCAAGGGGCATTCAAATGCCCTGCCGCCTGAATTACGTCCAAATAGTTTGTCAGTGGCTCACCCATGCCCATAAAAACGATGTTGCCGATGGTTTCACCCTGACACAGTTGTTTTGCGAAATACAGCACCTGATCACAAATCTCAGCCACCCCCAGATTGCGCTCAAACCCGGTGCGCCCTGATGCGCAAAAAGGGCAACCGACGGCACAACCTACCTGAGAGGAAACACAAACGCTGAATTGCCCCCTGCCGGCTGGCACGAGGACTGTTTCAATGGTGCAGCCGTCCCACAACTCCAGAAGCGCCTTGCGTGTGCCGTCGTGCGACACCAAAAGCTCCAACTCTTTGACACTTGAAAAAGTAAGATTTTCCGGCAGCTTTTCGCGCGAAGCCTTGGGCAGATCCGTCATGCACTCAAAAGAGTCGGCTTTCTTTTGATAGGCCCATGCAAGTAGCGGTTTGGCGCGCCAGCCCGGCTCACCAAGCGTTTGCAACAGTTGCTCAACCTGCTCCAATCTTAAATCCGTAAGAAAAGTGGGACGACCTGACATATAAAATTCCTTATCTGAAAGTATATAAGTAACGTGCAATTTGGCGGCGCATCAAACCCCACATGACCTCGCGACAGCCAAAAAAGGCGCTCTGCCATCCAAGGTTAGTACTAGTATCCAATGCTTTCTTTATAACACCTTGGCGTGACCATAAAGCCTCCGCGGATATAGCTTTGTGAGTTGCCAATGATAATTAGTGTATCCGCAGACGGCAAAGTGTCCGGCAAGCTGCCAAGCGTGGCAAGATGCAGCTTTTCATCGGGTGAGTTTGCCTGGCTCAGCATACCCACGGGAGTGCTGTCATGCCGTGCCTGTATTATTAAACCCAGAGCCTCCTGCCACCTTGACGGACCAAGCTTACCCAAAGGGTTGTAGATAACCAGTACAAAGTCGGCGCTGAGAGCCGCAGCTAAACGACGCTTGATGCTATCCCAAGGCGTGTTTTGGTCGCTTAAACTGATGCTGGCACTGTCAGCACCGAGTGCTGCACCCAAACGCGCTGAGGCATATGATGCCAGACCTATTCCCGGTACAACCTCGACGTCTATGTCCAGTTCCTGACGGCTCAGGTAGTCCAGAAATGTGGCGCCTATGGCATAAGTGCCAGGGTCGCCGCTGGAAATGATTGCAACGTCGCATCCGCCCTGAGCCCTCTCTACTGCCAGACGTGAGCGTTCCAAAGGGTTCTGAGATAGCGCCAAGACTTCTTTGCCGCACGTAAGATGCGCAATTTGCGCCAAAGAATCAGGATGCCCGATGACCACAGATGCGCGCTCTAAGACGCTCTTCGCACGTGGCGTTAGGTGCTCTGCCTGACCCGGTCCAATACCTACCAAAAAGATTTTTGCGTTCATGCTTTATCTCAGGGATAGCATAGAGCAGTAGTTGTGCCCTAGTCAAGACATCACACTGCCTATGAAATGGCGCTATTGACATCAAATTTGTTCTTACTTATTATTCTAAACTATGGCTGAAATCGTTATTGCGGACTACGGCGCGGGCAACCTGCGTAGCGTTATTAACGCACTGCGTTTTTTGGGGCATGAGTCTGAGATAAGCTGCGACCCGCAACGTGTAAAGGCGGCAGCGGTGGTGATTTTGCCTGGCGTGGGAGCAGCAAGCGCTGCCATGAGAGAACTCCACAGGCTCAATCTTGCCGATGCAATGCGCTTCAGGGCACAACAGGGACTTCCTCTAATCGGTGTATGCCTTGGCTTGCAGCTGCTGATGAGCGCCACGGAAGAAGGCGGTATGACCCCATGCCTTGATATTGTGCCGGGTGTGGTGCGCAAACTGCCGTCAAGCGCAAAAATACCCCATATGGGCTGGAATAAGGTGCGCCAAATGCGCGAACATAAGGTTTTCCAAGATATAACGGAGGGGGCACATTGCTATTTTGTGCATAGCTACTACGTTGTGCCGCAGGATGACTCAGTGGTCATCGGGCGCACCGGGTACGGAGTTGATTTTTGCAGTATACTTGCCTGTGGCTCAGTCATTGCGGCGCAGTTTCATCCTGAGAAGAGCGCAGATGTTGGGCTGAGATTCTATGATAATTTAATTAAATTGGCTTTTGGAGGCTGTTTATGTTGACGCGACGCATTATTCCCTGTTTGGACGTTAAAGACGGGCGTGTGGTGAAAGGTACCAGCTTTGTCAATCTGAAAGATGCCGGTGACCCGGTTGAGTTTGCCGAGCACTACTCAAACGCAGGAGCGGATGAGTTGGTTTTTCTGGATATTAGTGCCACGGTGGAAGGACGCCAGACTATGGTTGATGTGGTTGAGCGTGTTGCCGAAAAGGTGTTCATACCCCTGACAGTAGGCGGAGGCATACGTACTGCCGAGGACGTGCAGCGCTTACTGCGCGCCGGTGCCGACAAGGTTTCCTTCAATACGGCGGCGGTTATGAATCCGAAGGTCATAGCAGAGTGTGCCGAGCGCTTCGGGAGCCAGTGTATTGTGGTCGCCATTGATGTTAAGAAAACTCAGGGCGAAAAGCCATGGTGGCAGGTGGTTGTCTCGGGAGGTCAGAAGTCGGTAGATTTGGATGCCGTCGAGTGGGCACGGCGCGCAGTGGAGTTGGGAGCAGGCGAAATACTGCTTACCAGCATGGATACCGACGGACAGTGCACTGGTTATGACATAGAGATTACGAAGGCTATTTCAGAGGCTGTAAGCGTACCTGTGATAGCCTCAGGCGGAGCCGGCAGCTTGGATGATATGTATGCCGTGCTCTCGGATGGCAATGCGGATGCCGTGCTTGCTGCCAGTATTTTCCACTACGGGCGCTATTCCATAGCCGAGGTAAAGCAGTTTTTGGCGGGAAAGGGCGTTCCGGTGCATCTGGAGAGTTAGTGTCGTCGGATTGTAGTGGTGCATTTGTCATAGAATAAAAAGAGGCAAGAGATGCGGTTTCGTGCCTCTTTTTATTCTATGCAATACTATGCCGTCAAACACTTGCGGGTGTCTTTTTTTGTATAACAGCTATGCTTTTTTGTTTGATAGCGGATGCTTTGCCGGTAGTGTTGACTTTGGTGATAACTCTTTGCCCATCAGCGTATATGACGTCACATCCGATGTCTATTTTGTCATTCCATACAATGCCGAACCCGGACGTTCCCACCGTGACCTTTCTAAACAATCCGCTTTGATTCTTTAACGGCAGGAATGTTTTACTAAGTTGAGGATGTTCAAATAGTGGCGACACGTCATAAAATATCTCGGCACCATCATCATATGTCAGGAATAACTTGAAATTAGGCAACGGCGTGACAGTGACAATGCGTTGATCTTCCATTGGTTTGTCGGGATAAGTAAACAAGACCCCATTTATTTCTCTCTCCATTCAAGTTCTCCTCTTTTTGACTACCTGCGGTTCTAGTGGCGCAAGCTTGCTCGTGGGATGTCAACACTTTTTCGGACAAAAAGTTAAGCAAGTGCATGTACCAGATTATTAGATGGTTGGGAACTGGACTGCTCCATCTTTGCTGCTTCCA
>WRHS01000045.1 GCA_009783135.1 Dehalococcoidia bacterium | reverse complement strand
TGGCGCATAAGCACTTTAAGACCGGACTCCACGCCTGATGCAACAGCCGCGGTGTTCTCAAATAATGTGTGTATCCAAGGCACGTTCCATGTCGTGTTGGGTATCTGGGATGCAATGATTTCCATGCATCCGGTGGCATTGACGATGACAACATTCTTGCCCATCGCCTTGGTCGCCAGCCGCACAGCCAGCACCTCACCGCAACCGATACAGGCACGATGCCCCGGTGAAAAAGCCTCGGCTTTTTCAAGCAATCTGGGAGCAAAAACACTTAAATTCTGCATAAGCTATTCCCTCACCCCATATATCTCGAATTCCTTATCGCTGCCCGATTGGGCAATTTCCATACCGCGCTTGACGATATTTTCAAAATCCTTGATGGTAACGTCGCGTCCGCCCAAACCACCGACAAAACTGATTACTTTCGGATGCGGGGTCTGGTTATAAAGCGCCGAACGTACCTCGGAACAAACCGGTCCGCCGGGTCCGCCGGTGGAAAGGGAACGATCAAGCATAATAAGCGTGTCGGCACCCTTTACTGCCTCACGCAGTTCCTCAAACGGGAACGGACGCCACAGACGCAACTTGACCAAACCCACCTCCATACCATCATCGCGCATCTTATCCACGGAGGTCATAGCCGTCTCCGAAAAGCAGCCCATGGTGAAGAGAAGTGTTTTGGCACGTTCTGTGCGGTATGTCTCAACAGGATTGTACTGACGGCCGAATTCCTTGGCGAAAGCATCCCACACCTCAACAATGACCTTCTTTGAGGCGCGCAGGGCTTCCTCATGCGCCCAGCGGGCTTCCGTGAAGATAAAGGGAGGTGCAAAATCGCCCATGGCAACCGGCTTTGAGGGATGCAGCGGCAAGGGATAGTTATTCTGCGGCAGGAAAGTCCTAACCTGCGCTTCATCCGGCAGAAGTATGGGCTCAATCACGTGGGACAAGTTGAATCCGTCCATATGCACCATGACGGGAAGTAAAACATTGTGATTTTCGGCAATACGGAAGGCACAGATGGTGTTATCAACCACCTCCTGCCCGTTTTCATTGAAAATCTGTATCCAGCCGGTATCGCGCACCGTCATCACGTCCGAGTGATCCCCCCAAATTGAAAGAGGGGCAGAGACGGCGCGGTTGGCCACAACCATGACAATGGGAAGCCTCATGCCGGATGCCACATAAAGCGCCTCCTGCATAAGCTCAAGCCCCTGGCTTGCTGTGGCGGTAAATGTGCGGGCACCGGCTGCGGCGGAGCCGAAGCAGGCGCTCATGGCCGAATGCTCGCTTTCAACGGGGATGTACTCGGCATCCAACTCGCCGTCGGCTACCAGATCGGCAATGTGCTCCACAACATGCGTCTGCGGCGTGATGGGATAAACTGCCACGACGTCCACATCAACCAGTTTGGCCACCTCACCGACAGCAATGGAAACCTCCATGCCTACTCGTTTTGTCATTTAGGCTTCCTCCTTCATGCTGATGACCCACACAGGGCACTCGCGGGCACAAATGCCGCAGCCCTTGCAGTGATACAGGTCTGCCTCAAAGTATCCGTCGGCATTCTTCTTGACGCAACCCTCAGGGCAGTACATCTGGCACATGCCGCATTTTATGCAGCGTGAAAAATCATACTCCGGGCGCTGGGAACGCCAGTCGCCGGTGCGATAAGCCGCAGCACTGCCGGGGGTTGTGACAATGCCGCCGATTTCAAGGTCTCTCCACGTAAGTTCGTTATCTGCTTTAGGCATTAGCCGGCTCCTTCACCTGAGTTTCGTCATAGGCACGTTTCATAGCGTTGAAGTTCTTCTCGGCAAGCTTGCCAAAACGATGATTGATCGGCTCTGAGAGCGCCTCCAGCGCAATAACACCGGATGCCTTGATGAAAGCCCCAAGCATTGTGGTGTTGACGATAGGAACACCCAACACTTCCTTGGCTACAACATTGGCATCAATGCAAGCCACACGGTAATTATCGCGGATCTCCCGGGGGATGGCATCAAGGGATTTTGAGTTTACCACCACCAGACCGCCTTTTTTGAGACCGGCGGTTACGTTGACAATGGTGAGAAGTCCCGGGTCAAGCACAATGACAATATCCGGCTCGGTAACATCAGCACGTATGCGTATTTGCTTGTCACTGATACGGATGAAAGCCTGTACCGGAGCCCCGCGGCGCTCAGGCCCGAAACTGGGGAACGCTTGAGCAAATCTGCCCTCGGCAATAACTGCCTGGGCCACCAACTCAGCGGACGTAACTGCACCCTGCCCTCCACGGCCATGCAGTCTAATGGCAACGATGTCAGTATTAATATTTCACCTCCATTAATACAGAATGTTGATATTTGTTTATTTAGTTGATTTATCTGCCCCTGGGGCGACTCGAACGCCCGCACCCGGCTTCGGAGGCCAGTACTCTATCCAGCTGAGTTACAGGGGCGAAAAGGTAATTTTAGCCAAACAGAAATTGTATGGCAAATATCCCCATGTCTTACCTCAGTATAGAATACTTCCTCCAGTATTATGTTAATTGAAACCAAAAATCGAAACCAGGCAACCGGGCAGGCCGACATGCAAAGCGCAAATTATTATAAAGCGCTATTATAACATAAATACGCCTGTATTCAAGCTGTGAATATTTGTTGCTTATTTGGCGCATATTGTATGCATAAAATGCACCGGCGTTGCCAAAATCGTGTGATTAATAGCGGAAATTTGCCAAGGATGGTTAAAATACTAACTGTTTACATCTAAGGTGATGTTTCTTAGTCCAGCGGTTCTTTCTCTGTGGAAGTGCTCCGGAGTGAAAAGAAGACAAGAATGCCTGAGCCAAAATCAGGACGAAATGCGCTTCTTGAACATTCTGAGAGAAAAGAAATAACCGAGTACCAGCAGGCTTGTCATCCAAATTAAAGCCGCAGGGAAATTCCCTCCGAGGCCACCATCAAAGAAGAGTGCGCGCAGGGTTTCAATTATTCTGGTCAGGGGCTGGTGCTCGCAGAACAGTCTTAACGCAGTTGGCATTGTGTGTGTAGGTACAAAACCGCTTGACAAGTAGGTAAATACCTGTACAAACATCATCATTGAGTTGGCCGCCTCTGGAGATTTCACCAGCAGTCCGAACAAAACGCAAAGCCAGGTCATAACAAGCATAAACAAGAGCAGCACCCCTATGATGCCAAGCCATTGAACAAAGCCTGCCTCCGGTCTAAATCCCAGCACGAAAGCCAGAATGAACACTATTATCGTTGCCACAACATTGCGCACAAGCGCAGAGACCACATGCCCAACAAGGAATGACGAACGCGCAACCGGCAGAGAGGAAAATCTATCCAGCAAACCTTTCTGAATGTCCGTGCAAACAACAACGGAGGTGGTTGCGGCACTTTGCCCTATTGTTATTATTACGATTCCGGCCAGGATATAGTTAATGTAGGAGGTTGTGAAATGGCTGGCATCCATGGCACTGCCAAAAAGGTAATAGAACAAGACCATCAAAAGCGCCGGCGTCATCACGGACATGATAATCATCTCGGGATTTCGCAGAGAAATGCGTATACAGCGCAGGGATAGCGTTTTATAATCCTTCAGGAGGTTTATTGTTTTATTCATTTGGTATCTGAACCTCCCTTCTTGTTAACAATTGACAGGAAAACGTCCTCCAAGGTTGGCATTTCACTCTCGTATTCCTGGTTTCCGAGTTCTTTGAGGGCAGTTTTAAGCTCATTAGGCGTGCCACAGGCCACTACTTTGCCGTTATCTAGAACTGCAACAATATCGGAAAGCCTTTCGGCTTCCTCCAAGTACTGCGTTGTAAGGAATATTGTTGTGCCTTTGCTTTTCAACTCCCCGATGGTTTTCCAAAGACTTAAACGGCTTTGCGGGTCAAGACCCGTTGTGGGCTCATCTAGGAATATTATTTGAGGCTCGCCCAGCAAACTCATGGCGATATCAACTTTACGGCGCATTCCTCCGGAATATTTCTTGACCAGCGTGTTTGCCGCATCGCTCAGCCCAAACATGGCAAGTAATTCGTCAACTCTGTCCTTATAATCCCTGAGGTGGCGCAGCTTTGCCACAAGATGCATATTCTCACGCCCTGTGAGCATTTCATCGACTGCAGCGTACTGTCCGGTAAGGCTAATGCAACCCCTTACGCTTGATGGGTTGGCTATAAGGTCATAACCGCAGATTGTAACCTTTCCGTCGTCAAGGCGTGCCAAAGTAGAAAGGATTCTCACGATTGTTGTTTTACCAGCGCCATTGGAACCAAGAAGCGAAAAAACCTGACCGGTTTTTACATTGAAGTCAACGCCTCTTAGGACTTCGTGTTTACCGAAAGATTTTTTTAGTCCGCTGACATCAATGATAAATTCCATAGCTGTGTATTATAGCATATGGGTCTCAAAATAATTCAGGGTTTGTGCTTAGATGTATTTATTAACTCAGCCCCCATAAAAATGGTAAGGCAAATTTTTATGGGGGCTTTATGGGATGACGAAAAGTCAAGGATTTTCAAAAAGAGCCGATAAAAGTACAGCTGCGAAAAGACCTTTCATTTGCCATCCTATTTAGTCTTAGCAGCTGAGCAGTGCGCCGCGAGAGTTTTCCTGTACTACCATTACCTATTGCTGCTTCGATCCCGCCTCCATACGCATGGTTATAAGTTTCCCATACCCCATAACCATTGCTAGAAGGTTTAGAAAAAAGTTTGTTTTGACGATTCCTTGCTTGAAACCTTCCCTCTCATAAAACGCTATGCCTCTCGGATTTTTTGATAAAACTTCCAGCCAGATGTATTTATAACCCATATTATCACGTACATATTCAATCATTTTCTTGCCTATTCCCATGCTTCTATGTTCGGGGTGCGTGGTAATATAATCAATGCAAATCTCATCAGGGCTGTGAACTTTGATGTTCTCCATCGTTGCGATTAATTGTTTGTATACCATCTTGCCCGAGAAACTACCAAATTCTTCAATATAGGTTTTCTCATCCAATCTCATGGGGCGTTTACGATCGTCGGCCAGTCCCATAAAACCCACCACATTTCCGTCATGCAAATAAGCATAGGACATGTCGCCATCAAAAGCATTTATGAATAGCCTGCGAAGTTTTTCCTTATCCTTTGTAATTCGCTTAAGGGTAGGGATATAGAACCCTTCGACAAACACGTCTACCACTTGATTTAATTGCTTATCACCCAGCTCTGATAGTTTAACAATTTCGCCCATAACACCTGCCTCTCCATGAAAAGTGCCAGAATACTCAGATTATACACTGTGTTGTGCGAAATCAAACTACAGTGTGCAATTTGGACGTGAACAAGCTTGTCCAATTTTCTCCATGGGTAGATATCTTTGCAATTTATTGTACAGTGGAGTTCAAAAGTCGAAGGTTATTACGGTTCGCCACTGTTTTTAGATTTATACTCGTCAGAGTTGTCGCCGTTAATCTCGTCGATGTAACCGGCTGTGATAATACTTGTTGGCAACGCTACGATTGCTATGCCAACAAGAGAAGAAACCATTGATACAACTTGGCCGACTGTCGTTGTCGGGTATATCTCACCATACGTTATAGATGACAGAGAGATTGTGGACCAATATATCGCATTAAAGAAGGTTTCAAATGAATCTGGTTCTACATTGAAAACAACAAGAGCAGAAACGAGAATGTATCCGATTGCAAGAGTGCCAACTGCTACAAGCGCTAGTTTTTGCTTTTGGAATACTGCGGTAATTATTCTCATGCTTTTTGAATAGCGAAGTACTTTAAATATGTGGAGCCCACGAAAAGCTCTCATCATGCGCAAGAGTCTCAATAACTTAAACCCGCTGTGCAACACCGTCAAGGATGGTAATATGGAAATCAGGTCTATGATTGCATAAAATGAGAATGGGTATCTTGCGAATGAACTAATTGATTTTTTTCGGAATTTGTAATCGGCTGTGATGAATCGCAATAGATAATCAATGATAAATATGCCGACAGTGCTGTAATCAATAAAAATAAATACCGTGTGGTCAGCTTTGAAAGCCAGCGGCACAAGGCTTGCAGTAATGGCTACAATCATTATGCAATCGTAAAAGGTGCCTAGGATGCTCGCATTGTCGGAAATCTCAATAATTTGGAAAATACGTTTTCTCATTGTTCTTTTGCCATGTTTACTCTTTTTCCAGCACAACCACCCGAACTGTATCTCCAGGCTGCTTACCGATTTTTGTGCGTATCTCCTTTAGGATACCGATGATATAGCAAATTGTGCCGTCTGGATTTTTCACACCCATGTTAACAATGCTACCATCGTAAGGTTCTCCATCAAACGTTGCGTGGATTTTCACCCGTCCCATACTAAATTCTTCTCTGACATCATATGGAAATGGTACGTACGCACCACCTTTGCCTATCTCAGATTGTATTATTTTTGCATCGTACTCATATATTGTTGTGTTCATATTTCAAAATTGGACCAAAATTTTGCTTTGTGCGAATAAGACTCCGCTGTAATCAGTGTGGCAAACCATCGCCAACCGGTATCAGCTTTAGCATGTATCGTAGCGCAAAAATCTGCCAAGAATCAAACAAGACATAAACGTTAGTGTTGTGGTTTGCAGATAATTACTGGTTTTTGGTGAAAGGACGCACTCTTTGTAGAGTTGTTTTATATGACCTTGTGTCTTAAAATTACTCAAAAGGCTTTTGAAGCCAATAATTCAAGGTTTTTAGAGGGTACATTATAGTCAAAGTCGAGGTGGTTGATAATGGCAGTATTAAGTTTAGAAACGATTAATTTGTCGAAAAAGTTTGGCAAATTGGCTGCACTTAATAGTATCAATCTTAAAGTCAGCGAGGGTGAAGTTTTTGGTTATATCGGACCCAATGGAGCAGGTAAAACCACCACTATTCGTTTATTACTGGGCATACTTAAAGCAACTGATGGAAGTGCAAAAGTATTTGGGTTGGATGCATGGAAGGATGCCGTTGAAATTCATAAGAGAATTGCTTATGTTCCTGGCGATGTAAACCTATGGCCGAATCTGACAGGCGGCGAGGTTATTGACTTGTTTATCGGTTTGCGCGGCAAATATGACAAACTGCGCCGCGAAAAATTGCTTAAGATGTTTGACCTTGATCCGTCTAAAAAATGCCGTACTTATTCCAAAGGAAACCGGCAGAAGGTAGCTCTTGTAGCAGCGTTTGCGTCTGATGCCGACATGTTTATTCTTGATGAGCCGACGAGCGGGCTTGACCCACTCATGGCACAGGTGTTTCAAGAATGCGTGTTGGAGCAGAAAAATAATGGTAAGGGAATATTTCTGTCAAGCCATATTCTGTCTGAGGTTGAGCGTTTATGTGACAGGGTAGGCATAATCCGCGATGGCAAATTAGTCGAAACAGGAACTTTGAACGAACTTCGTCATCTGACACGAATTACAATGTATGTAGCGACGGAACGTCCTCTCGAAGGGTTTGAGAGTGTTCAGGGAATCCACGGAGTTCATACTCAACAAGACGGTTTGTCGTTTCAGGTGGATTCCTCTGAAATTGGCAACGTTATTTCCTACATTTCTAAATTCGGAGTAAAGAAAATTGAAAGCACTCCGCCGACGCTGGAGGAGTTATTTATGCGTCACTACAACGCAAGCGGAAATAGTTGATTATGTATGGAAATTTTGAGAACTCCGGCAGGCTAGTCCGCTTTATATTCAGGCGGGAAAGAGTAGTCTCCACTATCTGGATAGTAGGATTGCTGCTGTTTTCGGTTATTCTTGCATTTAGCATGGGGTCTATGTTTGACGATGCCGCCAGGCAAGCTTTAGCTGAGACACTGAAAAACCCGGGCATTATTGCCATGATGGGGCCTGTTTATGGAGCAGATAACTATACTGCTGGTGCCATGTATAGCAACACGATGCTGCTTTGGGTCATCATGGCAGTTGCGGTAATGAATATTTTATTTGTGGTGCGCCATACTCGTGCTGATGAAGAAAAAGGTCGTGCGGAACTGGTGCGTTCACTGCCATCGGGCCGTATGTCTAACCTGAATGCTACGATGATTTCCGCAGTTGTTATAAATGCGGTACTTGCGCTATCGGTTGGGGTCGGGCTTGCAGTTGCAGGCGACGAGAGTATGGGGTTTATCGGATCCATGCTATATGGCGCAGTACTTGGTATGTCAGGATTATTCTTTGCTGCTATTGCGGCATTATTTGCCCAACTTTCACCTAGTTCAGGTGGTGCGATGGGGTACTCGTTTTCGTCGCTTGGTATTTTCTATATTATGCGCGCTGCCGGAGATATGAACAGCGAAGTGTTATCACTGATAAGTCCGTTGGGGATTGCGCAGCGTTCGCAAATTTATGCAGGCAATTACTGGTGGCCCGTTTTGATATTATTGTTTGAAGCTGTTGTTGTGGCAGCAATTTCGTATAAACTCAATTCGATTCGAGATATGGACCAGGGTTTTATTCATGCAAAGCCGGGACGGAAAGAAGCTTCAGCGACTTTGCTGTCATCGTTTGGGCTTTCGTTCCGCTTGCTTAGAAATATGCTGATTGTATGGCTAATCGTTATGTTTTTACTTGGGGCGTCTTACGGCTCAATTTTGGGCGACATTGATACATTCATAAAGGAGAGTGAGTTTTATCAACAGCTCATAGGTGTAAACGACCAATACTCAACGGTAACAATGTTTGCGGCTATGGTTAACTCTATGATGTCGTTTATATGTCTTGTTCCGCTTTTAATGATTGCTATGAAAGCCCGCAGCGAAGAGAAAGACGGGCATGCCGAGCATTCCTTGACACGCGGCATTTCGCGAACAAAATATTTAGCGGGTTTTACAGTGTTGTCATGTGCGGCAAGTATACTATTGCAATGCGCTATGGCTGGCGGTCTTTATGTAGTAGCTTCATCAGTATTGCCAGACCCTAGTGAACTCAGTTTAGGGTTTTTGTTGCAGGCGAGTTTGGTATATTTACCTGCTTTATGGATTATGACCAGTATTGCAATTTTGCTTACCGGATTGTGGCCTAAGGCGACGAATGCAATTTGGGGATACTATGGGTTTTCGTTTCTAATGATTTTCATTGAACGGTTTATGGATATTCCTGTGTGGATTATGAAACTTGTTCCCTTTAGTTATATCCCGCAACTTCCAACCGATGCAATAAATTATGTGACACTTGCTGTGTTGACAGTTATTGCAACTACTTTGGCTGCTATAGGGTTTGTTTTTTATAGGAAGCGCGACTTAGTGTCATAACAACTCTTTCGCTCCATAATAATTTGCCGTGAACAAAATTGTCCAATTTTCTACATGGCTAGATAGCTTTGAAAATAATTGGACAAGGAGGTTCTAAACTCGACTTTTTTGCATTTTCGACATCAGTTTTAGACTTTTCGTCAATTTACTGATTTGGACATTTCACGTTATTTGAAGCTAAATAATTGGACATTCCAAAAATAGGGGTTCAAAAGTCAGATGGTATACCAGAAATGGTTTTCAAAGAGAGCCAAACTTAAAAAGCGCAACAGTGAAAACGTCCTATCATTCGTCTATCAATAATTCAAGCAGACGCTCCCAAGTGCCTTCCTTTACCCACCTCCTAAAGCGCTTTGCGA